>NZ_JBEXYL010000072.1:0-43954 GCF_040630895.1 Streptomyces sp. NPDC005728 | reverse complement strand
TTCTGTCAGAAGTCCTTCGTCTTCTGACGATCTGGCAGGCGGAGCATGTGGCCGGGGTGGGTCCCGCCGCAGGCGGTGGGTGGGGCCCGTGAAGTGTCATGGCGAGGACGGCCCGCCGCAGCTTTGCCGGTGTTCTTCGTCATGACGGTCACCGGGTCCGCTTCTGGGTGACGCCGATGACGTAACCGTCGGGGTCGGTGAAGTAGAAGAGCTTGTCGCCGTGGTGCTCCATCACATCCTTCTGGATCATCACCAGCGGCCGGATGCGCTGGACGTAGGAGTCGAAGTCGGCAACGGCCAGGTAGAACATGCCGAACGCTCCGACCGGGGTGTCCTTCAGCACGGGCAGCCAGCCGCGCAGGTGCTCGTCGCGGTAGACCATCAGCGCGAACTCGCCGTCGAAGAGCAGAATGCGCAGGTCGTCGTCCGGGTCGTGACCGGCGGGCAGGGCGGTGAAGCCGAGCTTCTCGTAGAAGCCGACAGTCGCCTGGGTGTCGGACACGCCCAGGCACGGGGCGATGGCAGGGGGCTGCATGGGGATCACTCCTTGAGGGGGAACGCGAGCGAGCAGAAGGGGGCGGAGCTCCTCACGCGCGCAGTCCCTGCTGCGAGAAGTCCTAGCGGAAGCATGACTTCCGTATAGGACAGGACGCGTCCTATACGAAGAGACCCGCAGGTTCTTTCACACGGGTGACGGGGCGCATCCGTCGGCGGGCACAGGAGCCGGTCCTGGTCCCCATATTGGTGCAGTCGGGGTGCGCGGTCTTGCTGCCGCAGTGGTCACACCGGGCCTCGATCTTCGACATCCAAGGCATGACCAGGGCTTTTCACCAGAAGCATCCTGACGCGGCCGTGGCAAGTACCCCAATGCCTTCAAACCCAGGACCATCGCCCGCCCGTGGATTCGGGCGCCTCCCAAAGCCGTGAAGTCGCGTCCCGGCCGGAGGGCCATCGGCGATTGGAGTAGTCGGCGACGCCGATGCCCTGCTCAGTGGACCATGACCACATCACCGGAACGGTGGTGTCGCTCGCGGTGAGGGGCACGATGGTCGTGAGCCTGCGGTGTGCGGCCTTCACGGTGGCTCGGGCTTCGGCGGCGTTCGCCAGTTGCCCGGCCTGGGCCGGCACACCCAGCGCGGCCGGGCTCAAGTGCCAGGCTCCTTGACTCAGATCGGGTAGTGGGCGTGGCCGACGGCCTGCGCGGTGACCCAGCGGGTGTCGGTGAATGCTTCAGCGCCTGCCTGCCCACCGAAGCGGCCATAGCCGGAGCTCTTCACTCCGCCGAACGGCGCCTGCGGTTCGTCCGCGATGGACTGATCGTTGACGTGGACGATGCCGGTACGGAGGCGGCTCGCGACCTCCAGACCTGTCGCCAGATTCTCGGTGATGACGCCGGCGGTCAGCCCGTACGGAGTGTCGTTGGCCAGGGCCACGGCCTCGTCGATGCTGTCGACCACGTGGACCACGGTCGCCGGGCCGAAGATCTCGTCGTAGTAGACCTTCATCTCCTGGGTGACATGGGTCAGGACGACGGGACGGATCAGGGTGCCCGGCTCCTCGATCTCGCCGGTGCCCGCGGCCAGTTCGGCGCCCTGGGCAACCGCGTCCGCGATCAGAGCAGCGATCCGGCGAGCGGCGGCCGCGCTCACCACCGGGCCGACCGCCGTGCCCGGGTCGTTCGGATCGCCGCACGGCAGCGCCTGGACGCGGTCGGCGAACTTCGCCGTGAACGCGTCAGCGACCGCGCGATGGACGATGACCCGGTCCACGCACATGCAGATCTGCCCCGCGTTCATGAAGGAGGCGAAGACCGCGGCGTCCACCGCGTAGTCGACATCCGCGTCCTCCAGCACCAACAGGGCGTTCTTGCCACCGAGTTCGAGCACGGCGGGCTTGAGGTGCTGAGCGGCCTGGACGCCGATGGTGCGGCCGACCTCCGTGGAGCCGGTGAAGTTGACCATCCGCACCCGGGGGTCGGCGATCAGCGCGGAGACCACCTCGGCGGCGTCGACGCGGTCGTTGGTGACGACGTTGAGCACGCCTGCGGGCAGGCCGGCCTCGTGCAGGACATCCGAGATCAGCAGACCGCAGGCGATGGGTGCGTCTTCGCTGGGCTTCATCACGACGGTGTTGCCCATCGCGATCGGCATCGCGACCGCGCGGACGCCGAGGATGACCGGCGCGTTCCAGGGGGAGATCGCGGCGATCACTCCCTTGGGCACCCGCACCTGAGCGGAGTGAACGCCGTCGGCATTGGTCGCGAGGGTTTGGCCGGTCGGCCGGGTGACCTCCGCCGCCGCCTCCAGCAGGATGTCGGCGGCCAGGCGGGCGTTGAAGCCGGCCCAGGGCGCGACGCCGCCGACCTCCTCGGCCATCAACCGCACGACCTCTTCGGCGCGCTCGCCCATCAGCTGCGCGGCGCGGAGGAATATCCGGCGGCGCTCCGCCGGCCTGGTCGCGGCCCACGTCTCGAACGCGGCGTCGGCGGCGTCCACGGCACGGCGTACGTCGTCCGGTGTGCCGGCGGCGACCTCGGCGCAGACGGCACCGCTCCAGGGGCTGATGTCGGACGCGGTGCGGCCGGAGGAGGAGGCGACCTCCTGGCCGTTGATGATCAGTCCTCGTGTGACGGACATGGGGGTACTCCTGAAGTACGGAAGGAGAGAAAGGGGTAGGGGCGGCAGATCTCATGAGAGGCCTGCTCGGGCGGCGAGCTCGGCGCACCGGCCACCCGGCCTCGGGCGATGCCCCGAAGCGACTGCCCGGGGCCGGCCGGTCCTGGCAAGGCGATCAGCGGACGGCCTGCCTGCCCTTCGGCTCGTCGCCCCCGGGGAAACGATTCGAGGGCGTGCCGTCCCGATTGACGTACGGCTCGCCGGCAGCAGGCACGTGGTGTTCCGCTGCCCCGAAGCACGGATCGGTACGGCTCACGCCTCGGCCGGCGACGCCTCGGGGGCTCTGCGAGTGCTCAGCGCCCGGTGGGCGAGGCCAACCAGTGCCGGCCCGACCAGAGGCGCGATCATGTAGTTCCAGAAGTGCTCGTAATGGCCGGAGATCAGAGCAGGGCCGAAGGAACGCGCGGGGTTGATGCTCGCGCCGGTCACAGTGCCCAGGGTGGCGATGACCACGCCCACACCGAGTCCGATGACCGCCGGGATCATTCCTCGCAGCGCGGGTTTCGTCATGACCAGGGTGACCGCCACGAACACCGCGGTGAGTGCGCCGCCCTCGATGAGGAACAGCTCGACCGCGCCGGTCCCGGCCGCGGGGCGCACGGCGGCGTAGCCGACCTGGCGCACGGGCTCGCCCCAGATGACCCCGGCCAGCGCGGTTCCGGCCACAGACCCGGCGAGCTGTGCGGCGATGTAGGGGAGGACCGCACGGCGGGGGAAGAGGCCGCAAGCCCACAGAAAGACGGTGACGCCAGGGTGGAGGTGACCTCCGGACGCGCGGCCGGGAGGCGAGTACATCAGCGCCGCGATCAGTGCCGCGACCGCGATTCCCGCGACGGCGAACAGGGTGTGCGGGTCGGTGATCGCCAGCGGGGAGCCGGGGAAGGCAAGCCAGCGGACCAGGCTGACCACGGCGAAGAGAAGCACCGTGGTGAGGGCGAACTCGTAAACGGTGTGCCGCACGAGGTCCGCGCGGCTCTGGGCGGAAGTGCTCATGAGAGTCCTCGGGGAGGGGCGGGGAGGGAGGGGGGCCAGGTGCGCGCATCCCGCAGCGCACTCGATTTCTGATTTTTCGCTGAGTGAACTATCATTCATTCAGCGAGTGAGCCGAGTCTGTGGGACCGTGTGACGGCTGTCAATGGCCGGTAGCGTTCTCCTGACGACGGATACGAGCACGGCCTGAGTGCCGGACAGTGGGAAGCACGGGAGGAGATGCCATGGCGCCGGAGGCGGCATCCAACGCCGCATCGGTGACATCCCAGGCGGCGTCGACGGAGCCGACGGACCGAGCACCGGCGGACACCACAGCAGAGAGCGACGAGGCGAGGGCCCCTGGACTGGAGGCCGTCGGCCCGCTGGAGCGTGGCCTGGCGATGCTCCGGATCATGGCCGCGGCTTCGGAGCCGATGCGTCCGGGCGACTTGGCCCGCGCCACGGGTCTGGCCCGTTCGGCCGTCGACAGGGTCGCCGCCACGCTGGTCCACCTCGGCCATCTGCGCGCCGAGGGACGTGAGTTGGTGCTCGCCCCGCGCCTGATGGAACTCGGCAATGCCTACCTCGACGCGAGCGGCTTCTCCTGTGCGCTGCGGCCAAGCCTGGAGCGGCTGACCCGGACCCTGGACGAGTCGGTCTCGGCGATCGTCCTCGACGGATGCGACGCGCGCATCGTCGGTAAGGCCGTCCCGCCCGGACGAATGATCCCCCTGGGCTTCCGCGTCGGCGACCTGCTGCCCGCCGAGCGCTGCGCAGCCGGCGCCGTACTCGCCACCGCCTGGAACCCGGACACGTACGCGGCCTGGCGAGCCCGGCACGCCGCTGACCCCTTCGACGCCGGATTCCCGGCCGTTCCCAGGCGCCGCATCGCCCCCCGCCCTGAGCAGACGGAGGCCGATTTCACCGCCTGGACCGCGGAGACGGCCGCGAACGGCTGGGCGCTGGACGACCAGCTGGTTGCCCCTGGCCTGGTCGCACTGTCGGTCCCGGTGCGCGCACCCGACGGCCGGCCCGTGTGCGCGATCAGCGTGCTCGCACACGCCAGCCGTCACAGTGCCGAGCAGCTGCGCGAGCACGCCCTGACCGCGATGGCCGAAGCCGCCCAGGACATCGCCGACGCGTTGTACGACACCTCTCTCACCCCGTCCGCGGCACCGCCGCCCGCCGCCCCCGCCTACACCGACGCCAAGCCCGAACTGGGGCCCTCCTTCCTGCAGGGTCTGGCCAGGGGCCTGGCCGTACTGACCGCACTCGGCCGGCAGCCCGGCGGACTCACCCTCTCCGAGGCCGCAGAGGCCGCCGGACTCTCGTACCCCAGCACCCGACGCAATCTGCTGACGCTGCGCCAGCTCTCCTACGTGGAACAGCACGGGCGCCGTTTCCTTCCCGCCCCGCGCGTCCTGGAGCTGGGATACGCGCGGCTGTCCACCCTCACCCTCGCCGACATCACCCAGCCGCATCTCGCTGATCTGGTCGGACAGGTGCGGGAGTCCGCCTCGCTCGCCGTCCTCGACGGTGGCGAGGTCCGTTACGTCGCCCGAGTGGCCACCGAGCAGATCACCAGCGCCCGCATCACGCCTGGTACCCGGCTGCCCGCCTACGCCACGTCCATGGGCCGGGTCCTGCTCGCGGACTTGCCCGATACGGAGCGGCAGGAGCGGATCCGGACCATGCACCCGCAGGCCCTGACCCCCTACACGCTCACGTCGCACGCCGCGCTCGCCTCCGCCCTCGATCGGGCCGCCCGTGATGGATTCGCCCTGGTGGAGCAGGAGCTGGAGGCTGGGCTGCGTTCACTGGCCGTACCGGTCAGAGACCGGAGCGGGCGCGCCGTGGCAGCCCTGAACATCGCACTGCACGCCGGGCCGGAGCCGCCCGAGCACAGCCGGGACTCCATGCTGCCCGCCCTCCGTGCGTGCGCCGCCCGCGTCGAGGCCGACCTCGCGGTCGCGTTCCCTCATGCTCCCGTGGCCATGCACTGATGCTCCGGCACCAAAGGCGAGCAGGAGCACGCCCCTTGCAGTGCCGAGGCAGCGGGCGCTCCGGTTGCGGAACGTCTCGATCTCAGCCCGACGGCCTGGCGTCCCGCCGACGGACCGCCCGCAGTGCCCCCGACCGATGAACGACACTGGCTGAATGCATCTGAGCAAGACGAACCCGTACTCGGCCGCATGCCCCGGCCGGCCGCTGATCGATCTGATCGGGGCCAAGTGGACGATCCTTGTCGTCGGTTGCCTGACCCGGGGTGCGCAGAGGTTCAGCGAATTGGCCGCCGAACTCGAAGGAGTCACGCCGAAGGCGCTCACACAGACGCTGCGGCAGCTCGAACGCAACGGCCTGGTCCTGCGCACAGTGCACCCCGTGATTCCGCCACGCGTCGAGTACGAGCTGACCCCTCTTGGACACACCCTCCGGGAGCCCGTCGAAGCGCTGCTCGGCTGGACCGACGCCAACATCGAGGTGTGTTCCGCGGCACAACGCGCCTATGACTCCGACGCCTGAGCTGCACGCTTCACTCGGATATAGCCACTATCGAAAAAGTGCAATCTTCAAGTACTTGTCGCGCATCCCTAGCGTGACCGAGGTACCGACAACGGCACCCGGCATCCAGGGAGTACGTCATGTGCGAAGCAGAGCAGCACGACCATCAGTCGCCGTCCCGCCGCGGCATCCTGCGCTGGGGCGCGGCCGCCGCGCCCGCAGCCGCAGGCCTCTCGGCCCTGGCCTGGCCGACACAGGCCACCGCCACAACGCCTGCCGCGGCGGGCAGCGGTGCGTACTACGAGGCCGCGCGCGGAGACACCCTGCGCGGCATCGCCACCCGCTTCCTCGGCTCCGAACAGCGCTGGACGGAGCTCTACCGTGTGAACCGGCAGGTCCTGGACAAGAGCGGTGAGCCACGCCCCGGCCAGCGCCTGGAGCTCCCCGAATCCCCGGACGGCGCCGCGACCCGGACCTTCGCACCGCTTCCCACCACCGCCAAGCCCCTGCCCGTCCCCCCTGAGGGCTACCGGCTCGACCGCATCGGCGACACGTTCTACGCCGTGACCGCCGGCGGTACACAGGCGGCCTTCCTCGTCACCAGCGCCGGCGTCGTCGTCATCGACGCCCCGCCCTCGCTCGCGGAAGCGCTTCCGGCCGCGATCCGCCGCGTCACCAGCCGCAAGGTCACCCACCTCGTCTACAGCCACGACCATGCCGACCACACGGCGAACGCGTCGGCGTTCGGGGATGTGGTCCGCATCGCGCACACCGCGACCGCGGAACGGATCAAGGCCAACCAGGACCCGGGCCGGCCGATGCCCACCGTGACCTTCAACGACCGCTACCGCCTCGACCTCGGCGACCAGCGGCTGTTGCTCAGCTACCCGGGCGCCAATCACGAGGCCGGCAACATCCTCATCCATGCCCCGCGCCAGCGCGCGGCCATGATGGTGGACCTCGTGATGCCCGGCTGGGCCCCCTTCCGCGCCTGGGGCACCGCCGACAGCGTCCCCGGTGTACTGCGGGCCCATGACGAGCTCGCGCGTATGGACCTGGACACGTACATCGGCGGCCACGTCCACCGGATCGGCACCAAGGAGGACATCAAGGTCTCCCGCGAGTTCGTGCGAGACCTGTGGAACGCCACCGGTAAGGCCATCGCCGCCACCGACATGGCCCCCTACTTCGGCAAGGTCGAACCGGGCAACAACTGGGCCGGCTTCGACCTCTACCTGCAGGCTGTCGCCGACAAGGTGGAGCCGGTCATCTACCGCAAGTGGCTGGGCCGCCTCGGCGCGGTCGACGTCTTCACCCGCGAGAACGCCCTCACCGTGGCGCTCTCCCAGATCGTCGACGCCCCGCGCGACTTCTGACTCCTGTACGGGTAGCAGCAGGACCCGCCCTCCTCGCCACCACCGGGGGTGTCGTTGCCCCTCCAGGACAGTCGTGGGCGGGTGACGTCCGTGCTTCCTCGCCATTGAAGAGCACCACCACGGGCAAGTGCCTGGACCTGAGCACGTTCACCAAGAGCACGGACGCGCGGCGGCGTGACCACAAGGACGCCGCTTCGCAGCGGCAGCATCCGCTCACAGATGTTCCCAGGCGTTCGTGCACGGCCGCAGCATGGGTGTCCCGTTCCGCCGCCATGGGTGAGCCATGCCGCCAGCGTCTCCGGGGTGAGCTCGGGGTGGTGGATGCTGTTCCAGCCGAGCTCGAAGCGCGGTGATCGTTCGACTCGGCCGCCGAGTGCCGTCGACAGCGCCTGGCCGCCGAAGCAGATGCCCAGTACCGGGATCCCCCGGGCGTGCGCCGATTCCAGCAGTGTCAGTTCGGGCGCGATCCATGGTCCGATCAGGTCTGTGTGATCCACCGACCAGGGCGCCCCCAGGGCGACGACCAGGTCGAACTCCTCCGCCTCAGGGAAGGTGCATCCGATGCCAGGATCGGTGAAGCGCTCTTCCGGGACGACGAGGAACTCGTCGAGCACGTGACCTCGTTGGGCGAGCCTCTCCCCCACATGGCCCGGCGTGGACAGGTGGTCGTGCTTGATGATCAGCGCCCGCACAGGCGGCCTCCTTTGCGTCGTTTGTCGGCTCTGCCGGTGATCAGGACCGTGCGAGTTCTTCCAGCCGGGCGTGCAAGTGGTCCACGTAGCCTTCGGACTCGGGCTTCATCAGTACGCTGCGGAGGATCCGCGCTCCGTCCGCGTCTGCGGTGACCTTCGGGTGACGGGCTGTCAAGGCGTCCGCTGAGACGCGGAGTGTGCTGAGGAACACCGGGTCCTCGGTGTCGTTCATGCCCGTGTGCAGGATCCTGGCGCTGGCTTCGTCGATCCGGGTCAGAGCCTTCGGATCCGTCACGGGGAAGTAGCTGACGATGTCGAGCTCCGGGGTCTGGTAGAGCTCCAGGTGCTCCGATTCCTCGATGAGTCCCGACCAGCGCAATGCCGCCCGGCGGCCGGCAGCCAGCACCTCACCGAGTCCGTCGCGGGTCGGCGGCAGGATCTGGAGGGTGAGCCAGAGCGCGGCGGCTGCCGCGCCGGCTCGCGAGCACTCGAGGCTGATCTCGCCGAGGTGCAGCTCTTCGGAGGTGAAGTAGGTGTAGGGCGAGTCGTGAAGGTAGAAGCGGCCCACCTCCGGGTCCCGGAACAGGACCGCCCCGCAACCGTAGGGTTGGAGGCCGTGCTTGTGCGGGTCGACCACGATCGAGTCGCATTGTGCGATGGCCCGCCAAGGAGCCTCGGGCAGTCCCTCGGGACCTTCCGCGCCGGCCAGCAGGGTGAAGAACCCTCCGTAGGCGGCGTCCACGTGGATGCGCACGCCATAGCGCTCGCGCAGGGCGAGGGCCTCGTGGACCGGCTCGACCGCCCCGAGGCCGGTGGTGCCCGCGGTGAGCACGACGGTGCCGACGTTCCCCGCGCGCAGGAGATCCTCCAGAGCGTCGAGGTCCATCCGGCCGTGGTCGTCGACCGCCACCGGATGGCCTTCCATCCCCAGGACCCCACACATCCGGCCGTGCGTGTAGTGCGCCTCGGCGCTGTAGGCGACGCCGCGCCCGGGATGGGTCTCGCGGGCCACGAACAGGGCTTCCAGATTGGCGATCGTCCCGCTGGTGGTGAGGTGGCCGAGAGGGGAGTCGTAGCCGAACATGCCTGCCAGTTGCTGCACCACCTCGCGTTCCATCCGGGCCGTGGCCGGGCCGCCGTCCAGGGCGTGGTTGTTGGGGTTGATGAGTGCCGTGGTGAGGTATCCGACGATCGCGGCCGGGTGCGGCGGCTTGAGCATCTGGCCGGCGTAGCGCGGGTGGAAGAAGGGATAGTTGTCCTTCAGTCGCCCGGTGAATTCCCGGAACACGGTGGCGAACCGGGCGCCGTCGACCTCCAGCGACGGGTGCGTTCGGTAGGGGCCGAAGCCGGCGGTCCAGTCCTCGTTCGAGGCCACAGCCTCGTTGAGCCAGAATCCAAGGTCCACGGGGGTTCACTCCTGACTGTTCGGCGACGGGCGGCATGTGCGGTTGCGGAACCGGGGCGGCCTGTCGGGCAGGTCGGCCCCGGAGTGCGGAGAGTCAGGTCCTCCGGGGCGCCCGGACGCCGCGGAACTCCCAGTCGCCGCCCAGAGCGGTGGACAGGACCTCTTCGGAGGCGGTGGGCTGGGCGCCGCAGTCGTCGCGTACGGGCACCGGTCCGGTGACGATGTGATTGGTGAGGCGTCCCAGCCCCTCGACCTCCACTTCGACGACGTCGCCGGGCTGCACCGGCCGGGAGTTGGCGGGCGTACCGGACAGCAGGACGTCACCGGGGTACAGGGTGATCGTGCGGGCGATGTCGGCGACGAGGTAGTGCATGTCCCACTCCATCTCGTCCGTGGAGCCGTCCTGGACCACCTCGCCGTTGACGTACGTGCGCAGTCGCTTGCCCCGGAAGTCCCAGTCGGTGACGAGCCCGGGGCCGAGTGGGCAGAGCGTGTCCGAACCCTTGACGCGGAGCATGGATCCGGCGTCGGTGTCCCGGAAGTCGTGCAGGCCGTAGTCGTTGGCGATGGTGTATCCGGCGATGTGGTCCCCCGCTTCGGCTGGAGAGACGTTGCGGCAGGTGCGGCCGATGACGATGGCCACTTCGCCCTCGTAGTTGAGGTACTTGCAGCCGTCCGGCCGGACGATCGCGCCGCCGTGTGCGTTGAGGGCGGAGGTCGGCTTGTGGAAGTAGGTGGGCGCGGGTGGCAGTGAGGTGGCGAACTCCTCGACCCTGCTGCGGTGGTTGAGGTGGACGGCGACGACCTTGGAAGGGACGACCGGCGGAAGGTGGTGTGCCTCGGCGATCTTCACGCGGCGTCCGTCGGCGGCGACCAGTTCGTCGCCTTCACGGATGACCTCGAAGACCGCGCCGTCAAGGAGTATGCGGCGGTACTCAGGCATGGAGGGGTACCTCCTCGTCGTGGTGGGGGTCGACGTGGTGATGGATGTCGTGGCGCAGGGCGCCGGCTGAGCGCGGGGCGGTCCAGCCGGCGTCAGGCCGGGCGAACCACAGGTGGACCTGTCCGGTACCGACCGAGTTCTCGTACTTGCTGAACAGGCGGCCCGGAGCTGTCAGGCGCTCCTCACCCAGGGCGCCGGCCATCATCAGGTAGTGGCCGAAGCGGGCCTCGGGCTTGTACTTCAGGAAGTCCGGCATGGTCTTCAGCACCCGGTCGTGGCGGCCCTGTCGGAACCACTCGATGCGTGCGAGGTCGGCGTCACGGGCCTCGGGGGTGAAGACGTGCTCGGGGTCGCTGGCCTCGTGGTCGCGGATCTCGCGCAGCGGCCAGAAGGTGTGCGACAGCGCACCGGAGGCGATGAGCAGCACCTTGCGGTCGGTGGCGGCGATGGCATCGCCGAGCGCGCGCCCCAGCCGCAGGTGGTCCTCGGTGTCTCCGGTCTGGCACACGCCGACGGAGACCCAGCGTTTGCCCTCGGCACCCAGGTATTTCCAGAGGTTGACGGTGGCGTAGTAGATGGGGAGGTACTGGTCGTCGATCGGGGTGATCCAGGTGCCGTGTTTGTCGGCGTGGGCGGCGATCGCGTGGGCGAGTTCCGGGTCGCCGGGGAAGTCGTAGGGGATGCGGCACATCCCACGCGGCAGTTCCTCCGAGGTGAACAGCCCCGCGCGGCGGTCGTGCGCCGTGACGACGAACTCGACGGTGGTGGCCCAGTGGGAGTCGAGCAGGACCACGGTGTCGTAGTCGGCCGTTTCGAAGACCTCGCGGCGCAGTTGCTCCAAGCCGCCGACGAGGGTGGTGTCCTGGCCGTGGTTGAGCTCCCTGCGAGTGGCCTCGGGAAGCATGATGGTGGGGACGTGTGCGAGCAGCCCGGCGCCGACGATCTCACCCATGGGTGTGCCATCCCTTCGGCGCGGTCACGGTGTTCTTGACGTCGCAGTAGAAGTCGAAGCTCCAGGTGCCGCCCTCGCGTCCGATACCGGACTGGCGGGAGCCGCCGAAGGGGGCCTGGAGGTCACGGACGAAGAAGCAGTTGACCCAGACTGTTCCTGCGACGAGTTGTCCGCTGACGCGCGTGGCACGCTCGGGGTCGCCGGTGGCGAGAGTGGCGGCGAGGCCGAAGCGGGTGCTGTTGGCCAGCTCGACGGCCTCGTCCTCGGTGGTGAAGGTCTGGAGGGTGAGGACGGGTCCGAAGACCTCCTCGGTGACGATCTCGGCGTCGGGGGCGACATCGGTCAGGAGGGTGGGCTGGTAGTAGAGGCCTCCCAGTTCGTGATGGGGGGC
Source organism: Streptomyces sp. NPDC005728 (assembly GCF_040630895.1). Classification (NCBI taxonomy): domain Bacteria; kingdom Bacillati; phylum Actinomycetota; class Actinomycetes; order Kitasatosporales; family Streptomycetaceae; genus Streptomyces; species Streptomyces sp. NPDC005728. The sequence goes on along the minus strand of NZ_JBEXYL010000072.1, from coordinate 32,049 downwards.
GCCGCCGAGCAGGACCGTCGCTCCGTCGTCGATCGCGTTCAGGACGAAGCCGTTGATGCGCTCGACATGGTCGCGGTGGATGTTCGGGCCGATGTCCGTGGCTTCGTCGCGCGGGTCGCCCTGCTTGAGCTTGCGGGCCCGCGTGAGGAAGCGGGCGGTGAACTCCTCGGCGGTGCTCTCCTCGACGAGCAGCCTGGTGCCCGCGAGGCAGACCTGGCCGGCGTTGTCGTACTGCTCGATCGCGAGGTCCACCGCGAGGTCCAGGTCGGCGTCGGCAAAGACCAGCAGCGGTGACTTGCCGCCGAGCTCCAGGCTGGTGGGGACAAGATTGGCTGCGGCTGCGGCGGCTATGTGGCGGGCCGTCGGTACCGAGCCGGTGAAGCTGATCCGGGCCACTCCCGGGTCGGAGACAAGAGCGGCGCCGGCCTCTTCCCCGTAACCCTGGACGACGTTGAGCACTCCGGCGGGCAGCCCTGCCTCGGCCGCGATGTCGGCGAGCAGCGACGCGGTGAGGGGCGACCATTCGGCGGGTTTGAGGACGATGGTGTTCCCGGCCGCCAGCGCCGGTGCGATCTTCCACGTGGCAATCATCAGCGGCGCGTTCCACGGCGTGATGAGAGCGCAGACACCGGCCGGGTCCCAGGAGACGTGGTTGGCGTGACCCCGTGTCTCGAAGTCCTCGTGGTCCAGGGTGAGAAGCCAGTCGGCGAAGAAGCGGAAGTTGTGCGCCACCCGGGGCATCACGCCGCGCCGGTGGGACCGCAGGAGCGCCCCGTTGTCGGCGGTCTCGACGACGGCCAGCTCCTCGATGCGCTTGTCGACGCCGTCGGCGATCGCGTGCAGGATGCGAGCTCGCTCGTCGCGTGAGGTCGCGGCCCACGCCGGGAATGCCGAGCGCGCCGCCGCCACAGCATGGGCTGCCTCGGCAGCGCCGCCGCGGGCGATCTCGGCGAGTGCGCTGCCGTCGATCGGTGAGGTGGTGGTGAAGGTGTCGGCGGACGCCACCCGCTCGCCGCCGATCCAGTGGCGGGTATCGACGGCGACGCCGGCGACTCTCGCCTCCGTCGCGCCTGTGTCACGCCGTGGGGACATGTCGAAGCCTCCGGTTTCATTTGGCCCCAAACAAGCTAACGGCGCCCGAAGGGGCTGGTCAATACCTTCTCGGCATGTATCGTTTGAACCCAAACGTCATCACTGGAGGGCTCCATGCCACCTGCCACCCATGAAGAATGGCTGACCCTGGCGGCACGTCTCACGCCGCCCGTTCACCATCTGATCGACGGAACCGACACCCCAGGAGCAGCCGGGAGCTTTCCGGTGGTCTCGCCCCGTGACGGACACGTCCTGGCCGAGGTCGCCGACGCGAGCGCTGCCGACGTGGACCGCGCCGTCGCCTGCGCACGTCGCGCCTTCGATCACGGGCCCTGGCCTCGCCTGTCGCCGACGGAGCGGGGTCGCATACTGCAGCGCTTCGCCGACCTGGTCGAGGAACACCGCGCCGAACTGGCCCTGCTGGTAAGTCTGGAGATGGGCAAGCCCGTCACCGAGGCTTACGGCGTCGAGCTGCGAGCCGTGATCAACACCTTGCGTTACTACGGGGAACTCGCCGACAAGCTGTCCGACGAAGCCCCTCAGACGCACAGCGACGCGTTGGCCCTGGTCACCCGGGAGCCGATCGGCGTGGTGGCCGCGATCGTGCCGTGGAACTTCCCCCTCACCCTCGGCACCTGGAAGATCGCTCCCGCGCTCGCGGCGGGCTGCACCGTGGTCCTCAAGCCCTCCGAGCAGACGCCGCTCTCCGCACTGCGGCTCGGGCGTCTGGCCCTCGAGGCCGGTGTCCCCGCCGGTGTACTCAACGTGGTCACGGGCCAGGGCCGGGCCGTCGGACAGGCCCTCGGCCTGCATGCCGACGTGGACGTGCTCGCCTTCACCGGCTCCACCGCCGTCGGCCGCCACTATCTGCGCTACGCCGCCGACTCCAACCTCAAGCGGGTCTGGCTGGAGCTCGGTGGCAAGTCCCCCGACATCGTCTTCCCCGACGCACCCGACCTGGACGAGACCGCAGCCACCGCCGCTTGGGGCATCTTCTTCAACGCCGGCGAGATGTGCACCGCCCCCTCCCGCCTGCTCGTCCACTCCTCCGTCGCCGAGCAGGTCATCGACGTGATCGTCGAACGTGCCGGCACGCTGCTGGTGGGCGACCCTCTCGACCCGGACACCGAGATGGGACCGATCGCCACCGCCCGTCAGCGCGACACCGTTCTCGCCCACATCGACAGCGCGCAGCAGGACGGCGCCCGTCTGCGGACCGGCGGATCGCCGCTGCCCCACCCAGGGGGCATGCACCTGAAGCCCACGGTCTTCGACCAGGTCACCCCGGACATGAGGATCGCCCGCGAGGAGGTCTTCGGTCCCGTCCTGGCCGTTTTGACCTTCGACACCACGGAACAAGCCGTTGCACTCGCCAACGACAGCGACTACGGGCTGGCAGCCGGGGTGTGGACCAGCGACCTGAGCACCGCCCACCGGGTCTCGCGGCAGCTGAAAGCCGGCACTGTGTGGGTCAACTGTTATGAGGAGGGCGGCCTCAACGTCCCCTTCGGCGGCTACAAGCAGTCCGGCAACGGCCGTGACAAGTCCGCCCATGCCCTGGAGAAGTTCACCGAGCTCAAGACCACCTGGATCCGGCTGTGACGCGGCGCCCGCTGATCGCCGTACCGGCCCGTTTCTCCGCCTCCGCAGCAGCGCTGCGCTACGCCGCCGAAGTCAATGCCCGCGCCTTGGCCGAGGCCGTCTACCGCGCGGGCGGCGAACCGTTCACGATGCATCCGCACGCGCCCGGAGGCCATGCCGACCCCGCCGAGGTCGCCCGACGTCTGGAGCGCTGCGACGGGCTCGTGCTGCCCGGGGGCGGCGATCTCGCCCCGCGCCGCTACGGGGCCACCGAGGCCCACACGTCCGTCTACGACGTGGACGACGAGCAGGACGCCTTCGACCTCGCCCTCGCCCGTCACACCCTGGACACCGCATTGCCGGTGCTCGCCATCTGCCGCGGGCTGCAGGTGGTCAACACCGCCCTCGGTGGCACGCTCCGCCAGACCATGGGCGGCCCCGACGCGGATCACCGCCCGCGTATGCACCCGATCGCGATCGAAGCCGGCTCGCTGCTGGCGGGAGTCCTCGGGGCGGAGAAGGCCCGGATCTCCTGCTATCACCACCAGTGCCTGGACCGCGTCGGCGCCGGACTGAGCGTCGTTGCAACCGCCGACGACGGCACCGTCGAGGCCGTGGAGCGGCCGAGTGGAGCAGGATGGTTCCTCGGCGTCCAGTGGCACCCCGAGGACACCGCGTCGCACGACCCCGCCCAACAGGAACTCTTCGCCGCCCTGATCGCGGCAGCTTGCCGACCGGCAGGGCAATTCACCCGACGATAGAATTGCAGTCCAATTGATGGTTCGACCAGCGATACAGGGCTGCTTCCCTCAATGCGGCCGCGGAACCCACCGGGGCACGGCACATCCGAGTGCCGCGAGTCGCGGAGTGGGGGGTGACACATGCGCGACACCCCGTTCCATGACGCCCTCGACAATCTCCCCGAAGCGGAGGTCGAGGCATACGCCACCGTCGACGCGAACGGCGCGGTGACGAGCTGGAGCCCCGGCGCCCAGCAGCTGCTCGGCTACACGGCGGACGAGATACGCGGGCAGCACGGAACCGACCTGCTGTACGCCCGGAGCGACGCCGCCCGGCTCGCCCAGCGCTGCCAGGCCGGGGAGACAGCCGCCCTCGGCCGGGTATCCCTGAGGCATCGGGACGGCAGCCGGGTCGAGGCCGCACTGCGGGCTCAGCCCCTGGTGCCCACCACCGGTGAACCGCAATGGCTCATCCTGGCGCAGAGCGCGGACGCCGTACGGCGGCAGAATCTGGGCCGCGCGCTGTTGCGGGGCCTGTTCACCGAATCACCTTTCCACATCGACGTATTCGATGCCCAGCTGCGCTTCGTCGCGCAGAACGCGCGGCGCTTGAAGGGATTCAGGGACCAGGACATCATCGGGCGCACCATGCGGGAGGTGGCACCCCCCGGGGTGTTGGACATGGCGGCTTTCGAGGCCCGGCAACGACAGGTCCTGGCCACCGGGGAGGCACTCGTCGCCACAGAGGTGGGCGCCCGCGATTCCGAGGTCCCGCATCGGGACCAGGCGTTTTCGGAAACGATCGTGCCGCTGCGCAGCAGCTTCGGTGAGGTCATCGGACTGGCGCACGCCGTGTTCGAGGTGACCGACAGAGTAAGGGCCCGGGAGCGGTTGGCTCTGATCAACGACGCGAGCGCGAAGATCGGAAGCACTCTCGACGTCCTGCGCACCGCGCAGGAGCTGACCGATGTCGCCGTCCCGCCCTTCGCCGACCACGCCTACGTCAACCTGCTCGACCCTGTCTTCGGCGGCGAGGAACCGGTCGTCGGCCCCATCACCGAGTCAGTGCCGCTGCGCCGGGCGGCGACTTCCTCCGTCCCCGGAGGCCCGGTGGAAGGGGTGGTCGCCACGGGAGACGTCGACTCCTTCACCTCGGGGTCGGGCTCCCTGTTCGCCACGGCACTGACCACTGGCGAGCCCCTGCTTCTGACGCCGGAGCAAGTGATCGCCGAGCTCGCCCCGGTCGATCCCCGACGCGCCGCCGTGATCCGTGAATACGGGGCCCACGCGTTGCTCATGGTGCCGATGTTCGCGCGCGGCGCCCCGCTGGGTGCGGTGGTCTTCCTCCGGTTCAAGCGTGCAGATCCGTTCGAGGCGGACGACGTGCTGCTGGCCCGGGAGTTCGTGGCGCGTGCAGCGGTGTGCATCGACAACGCGAGGCGCTACACCCGGGAGCGGACAACAGCATTGGCACTCCAACGCAGCCTGCTGCCGCAGCAGTTGCCCGTGCTCGGTGCGGTAGAGGCGGCGTCGCGCTATGTGCCGGCGGATGGTCGTGCGGTGCTCGGGGGAGCGTGGTTCGATGTGATTCCGCTGTCGGGCGCGCGGGTGGCGTTGGTGGTGGGTGATGTTCCCGGGCACGGCCTGCAGGTGGCGGTGACCATGGGGAGGATGCGCACTGCGGTGCGGACGCTCGCGGATCTCGATCTGTCACCCGAGGAACTGCTCACCCACCTGGACGACCAGGTCAACCGGTTCCAGGACGAACGCGGGGAGGGACTCGCCGGCGGAGCGGCCGGCACATCGTGTGTGTACGCCGTCTTCGATCCCCTCTCACGACGGTGCGCCATGGCCCGGGCCGGGCGCCCGCCGACCGCCCGTCTCTCGGCGGACGGAAGGGTGGAGTTCTTCGATCTGCCCGGCGGTCCACCCCTCGGCCGTGGCGGAGCTCCCTTCGAAAGTGGGGAGGTGACGCTGAACGACGGGGATCTGCTGGTCCTCTCCTCGCATCGTGCAGCGGACGACGCGGGTGGCGCGGCGGATCTCCAGTGGCTGCACGAGGCGCTGTCCGAGCCCCGACTCGCCGCGTCTCCCCGGCTCGACGGCGTGTGCGACGCGGTGATCCGCCGACTGCCACCGACCCGCCCGCAGGACGACGTAGCACTGCTCGTTGCCCGCACACGTGGGCTGCCTCCGGACCGCCACATCACCTGGCAGCTGGCCACCGAGCCCGAGGTCGTGGGCGAGGCACGTGCGCTCGCAACCCGGAAGCTGGCCGAATGGGACCTGGCGGAGCTGGAGTTCACCACCGAGCTGATGGTCAGCGAACTGGTCACCAACGCCATCCGTTACGGCAGCCCGCCGATCCAGCTGCGCCTGATCCGAGACCGGAGCCTGATCTGCGAGGTGTCCGACGCCAGTAGTACCTCCCCGCACATCCGGCGCGCACTGGAGACCGACGAGGGAGGGCGAGGTCTCTACATGGTCGCGCAGCTCGCCCAGTTGTGGGGAACCCGCTACCACCCCCGTGGCAAGACCATCTGGGCCGAGCAGAGCCTTCCGACGGCAGTGACGCCATGACGGCCCGGCTCGCGGGCGCACCCGGTGCGGCCGGCCGCGTGGGTGATCTTCTCGGCACGCCACGCATCCGCGGTCCTGCGCACCATCCGCGCAGGACCGCCATCACGCTTGCCCTGCCAGGCAGCTACTCGGCGCCGGAAGTCCCCGCCTCCAGCAGTGTCCCGCCGTCCCAGCAGACGCCCACCTGCCGGTAGTAGGCGCCGATCGGCTCCCGCACCTCCAGCCGGGCCAGTTCCTCCGTCGGCGCGTCGAAGAGCCGCAGTTCGGCGTCGGCCGCCCAGGGCTGTCCGCCCTCGAAGGACGCCGCGCCGGTCTCGATGAGTTCGTCCAGCGCCAAGCCCTTTCCCTTCTCGATCGAGGGCAGCCAGCGATGGTGGGCCATCGGGTGACCGTTGACAAAGCCGTTGCGCTCTGTCGGTTCACGCAGTGTCACCACGGTCTCGGCCAGGCGCCGGTCCGCCGCCGCCAGCGTCGCCCCGAACGCCGCACCCCGCTCGATCCGCGGCGCAGGGCCGTACGGGTGCGGACGTGTCATGTGGATCGAGCCGAGCTTCTTGGGATACCCCTGGTGGAAGCCGCGCGCGATGGCGAAGTCCTTGTCCACCCAGATGTACACGCACCGGGAGTACGTCGTCCCACGGTACTTGCAGCGCACCACCGCGAAGCACTCCTTGTACTGCGAGCGCACCGGATCCAGGAGTTCTTCCCCTGAACCGCTGCACGACTGCCAGTCGGCCCAGATCAGAGCGACGGCTCCCGGGTCCTCGTCAGCGAGCTCCAGCGGCTGGGGAAGCAGCTCGGCGACCCGTGCGGGATCGGTGCGGTACTCGATGGTGATCAGGTCGCCGGAGTAGTACCAGGGCGGCGGCGGAACGAGCGAGGAACGGCCGGTGGCTGTCTTGGGAGGGAAGAATCCGCGGACGCCGGTCATGTGAGACTCCTTGTCTCCGAAAGAAACGAGCAATTCATTTGAGCCCATACGATAGAGGTGTGATGAGACGTCACACCTGGGCAGGCGGGAAACGTGGAGCGCGCCGGGCCCCCGAAGTCGAGCACCTCGGTGGTGCCGTTGATGCCGGCCGAAACGGGGGATGCGAGGAAGAGGATCGAGCGGGCAATGTCTTCCGGGCGGTGGACCCGATACGGCTGATCGTCGAAGCCCTCCTCGACCAGCCCCAGATCGGCGCGCGACATCGAGGTGTCCACCACACTCGGGCAGACACAGTTCACCCGGATCCGGTCCTGGTCGAGGTCGACCGCGAGCGCCTTGGCCAGCATGACCACACCGCCCTTGGACGCGCAGTAGGCCTCCCATTGCCGGGCGCCGCGACGAAGCCGGAGCCGGAGGCGACCATGACGATCGCCCCTCCGCCGTTGCGGCGCATGACGCATGAAGGGTCATCGTCGGTCCTGCCTGCGGCCGACGACCACCGCGATCACCACGGCCACTACGAACCATCCGAGCGCGAAGTACGTCGCGTACACCGTGGGTGCGGGCACCTTGTACACCGAGCCGAACAGTGCCCCGGCGGTGAGCAGAACACCCACCACGGAACACGCCCACACCACCGGACCCGAGGCCTGGCGGCGCAGACCGCGCGGCGCACCGATGGCCATCATCAGGTAGATGGCGGCAAGGCAGAACACCCCGAAGGTCGAGAACCAGGAGTACACGGCCAGGTACGAGGGAGCGCCTGGAAGCGCCAGCAGCTTCGGGAAGAGACCGGACATCGCGATGACCGCGAGGTATACGGCGCCGACGAGCACCGTGCCGCCGCTGGGGGTCCCTCGCCCCGAGCTGAGGGAGGCGAGCGGCCCGGGCAGCCAGCCGTCACGGGCCATGGTCAGCACACCACGGGTCGCGGAGACCGAGACTCCGATGTAGACGGCGGCCATGTCGAGGAAGATCACCAGTTCGACCAGGCGTCCCCATGTGGTGGATCCGTAGCCGCCGGGCCCGCCTCCGGCGAGTGTGTTCAAGGGGGCCCCTGCCGCCTTGGTCATGGCGTCCAGGTCGAAGTGGAAGCCGGCGACCTGGGCGTAGGTGCCGAGCAGGAAGAAGACCGCCGCGGCGAGGACGGAGAACATCACGGCCCTGGGGATGTGGCGGTGCGGGTCCTTGGCCTCCTCGGCCAGGTTGGCCGCCGCCTCGAACCCGGTGAAGAGCAGCACTCCGTAGAGCACGGCGAACAGGATCCCTGCCCAACCGTCATGGGAGGTGCTGGGGTTGAAGGCCTTGATGCTGTTTCCGTCACCCACTTTGAAGATCAGGTAGACGAAGAAGGCGACCAGCACTCCGACCGAGACGAGGGCGAGCACGAGTTGGCTGCGAACCGAGAACTCCACACCTGCATACACCGCTGCGATCAGGCCCGCCAGGAGCAGTAGTTGCCAGCCCCACACAGGAAGCGGCTCGATGCCGAACTCGGCCTGCAGGGTGTCATGGACGTAGCCGCCGATGAGGGGACCTAGGGCGGCACCCAGGAGGAGCACTCCGCCGTAGTACATCAGGCCTGCGGCGGCACCTGCACGTCTGCCGAGGCCGAGGGTCACGTAGTTGTAGAGCGACCCCGCCGCCTTCACCCGGCGCGCGTAGGCGGAGACGATCCAGCCGAGCGCGAGCATGCCGACGGTGGCCAGCAGTACTGCCAGCGGGGCGGCGGCACCTGCCCCCCGCCCTGCGGCATTCACGCCGATGAGGAGCGGCAGCAGAATCGACACGGAGAAGACGGGCCCCATGAAGCCGACCGACTGTGCCACGACGTCGATGAGTGACAAGCCGTCGCGTCTGCGCCCTGCGGGGGATCCGGGTGGCTGGGTCATTGTGTGCTCCGTCCGGGGAGACAGGCCGTCGAGGCGGAACCGGCGTGAGGGAGCCGAGAACAGTGCGCCGGCATCGGATGCGGCTGCGCACCCGAGCGGCGGGGAGGGGTGAGGGTTGCACTGTCGGACCTCGGCCGAAGGCCCTAGTGGGGGCGATGAACGATCCGCCTCCACTATTCGTTTGGGCCCGTACGATACCCAGAGGGTTCCACTCCCACAAGAGACCTGGGAAGGCAATCGCGCCCCGGCCGCAGATCGCGACCGGGGCGCCACTTTCGAAGGAGCCACAGGACTACGAGCGTGGCCGCCGACCCGAGCGGCGCGGGGCAGGCTCGGCACCGCCCAGCAGCTCGCGGCGCCGCTCCTCCCCGCGCTCCTCGAGCTGTGCGACGACGGCACGCAGCCCGTCCGCGAGCTGCAGGCACTCGTCCGCCGTGAGCCGTGAGACCACGAAGGCTTCCTCTGCATTGAAGGCAGGGAAGAGATCCTCCATCAACTTCTCTCCCCCAGGACTCAGCGCGAGGAGGACGCGTCGGCCATCCTCGGGGTGGGTCGAGCGGGTCACCAGCCCCCGGGACTCCAGGGTGCGCGCGATCCCGGTCAGCGTCCCCTTGGAGATCCCCGCTTCCTCCGCCACGGACCAGGTCTCCGACTCGCCCCAGATCCAGAGCACCCAGAGCACGACGAACCCCGTCCAGGTCAGCTCGGAAGGGCGCAGAACAGAGTTCTCCAGGTGCGACCGGACGGCCGCGGCAGCTCGATGAATGTTCGCAACAGCCGCCATCTGCTCGCGCTGCAACCGGAAGCCGCTGAGCTTCGCCTGAACTGCACGCTCGGTCTCGACGATGGATCGATGGCCGGCCACGGACTTCCCCTTACTTTCCGGCGACACGCACGCCACATGGACGTTCGTTTGCTGCCAAATGTAACTGTCGGGCCTTGATTCCGGGACACACCCAAGGGTGGACGAGGGCGAGATCCGCGAGAAGTTGCGACCCGCCCCTTGCGGCGAGACCACACGCCTCATATCGTTTGGCACCAAATGAAAACTTCCGCCCTCAGGCCTTGATCACAAGAGCACAATGGTGGTCTAGGCGGAAATTTCTCCTTATATCAGGACTTTCTCCGCGCCCCCGAGGAGCGAACCGTGAGCGCCGAAACACCCCCGCAGATCCGCCAGAGAATCGATGCGCTCGCCGCCCAGGGGATCGACGTCGTACGCGTCACGTATCCCGACCTGATCGGCTCCGACCGCGGCAGGGACGTCCTGCTGCACCATCTGCCCCACGCGATCGGCCATGGGATCGCCTTCTGCCGGACCATCTACCACACCGCCGCCCTCGGCGATCACTCCGACATCCCCGGCGGCCTCGACGCCGGCATGCCCGACATCGCCGTGCGTCCCGACCTGGACACCCTCGTCCCCCTTCCGTGGGAACCCGGCGTCGCCTGGTGCATCGGTGACACACGGGATCCGGAATCCGGCCGACCCGCACCCGAATCACCCCGGGATCTGCTGCGCCAGGTCACCGGCCGGCTGCGGGAGAGCGGGCTGACAGCCGTGGTGGGCCCCGAGCTGGAGTACGTCCTGCTGGACCCCGATCCGGCCTCGCCCACCGGCTGGCGCCGCTATGCCGACGCACCGGGCAACGTCTACACCGTAGGGCGTAAGGGCGACCCCGACGGACACCTCCTGCGCACCTTGCGCCATCTGCACGACCTCGGGATCGGCGCCACCAGCGGCAACCGGGAGTTCGACGGCGGCCAGTTCGAGATCAACCTCGACCACTCCGAGGCCCTTGACGCCGCCGACCGCGCCTTCCGCTTCAAGGCCGCGGTCAAGGAACTCGCCCGGGTCGAAGGCCGGTTGGCCACCTTCATGGCCAAGCCGCTGAACGACGGCGGCGGCTCCGGATTCCACCTGCACCTGTCCGTCGTCGACAGCGAGCAGCGCAACGTCTTCGACGACCCGAGCGAGCCCCACGGGCTCTCCGCCGCCGCGCGCCACGCGACAGCCGGACTCCTCGCCCACGCTCCCGCGCTCGCCGCCCTGTTCAACCCCACCATCAACTCCTACAAGCGCTTCGGCCCCGACACCACCGCCCCCTGGCTCATCGACTGGGGCCTGGACAACCGAGGCGCCATGGTGCGCATCCCGCCGGAGCGCGGCAGCGCCTCGCGCCTGGAGATCCGCCTCGGCGACGCCACCGCGAACCCCTACCTCGCCATCGCCGGACTGGTCGCCGCCGTCCATCTGGGCATCAGTGACGCGGCCGAGCCTCCGGCCCCGATGAGCGGATACGGATACGACGCGACCAGCGCCCCCAAGTTGCCGACCCACCTCGGCGAGGCGCTCGACGCACTGGAAGCCGACCACCAGCTCACCGAAGTGCTCGGCAAACCCTTCGTCGAAGCCTTCCTCACCTTCAAGCGCGACGAGCTGACCCGGTTCCGGAGTTACGTCACCGACTGGGAGTTCCGCGAGTACGCCCACCTGCTCTGACACGCGGCCCCCGCCACGTGCACCCCCGCTCGGCCTGCCTGGAGCACCGGTGGCCTCCCCCATTCCTCGCATGCAACTCGTCCTCAGCGAGAACTGGACCCTCACCTCCGGACGCGACCTGCCGACTCTGGTCCGCTGGGCCCGAGAGGCCGAGGACGCCGGGTTCGACTCCGTCATGATCAGCGAGCACATCGTCCTCGACCCCGACGCCGGCGCGAAGGGCCTGATGCCCAACCCCCGTGAGTACGCTCTCCCCGGCAATCAGGCCCCCTTCACCCCTTGGCCCAACTCCCTGCTGCTGCTCGCCTCCATCGCATCGGTGACCACACGGCTGCGTCTGGCTGCCGCGGCAACACTCGCCCCACTGCGCCACCCGCTGCTACTGGCACGGAAGTTGGGCACCCTGGACCTGCTCTCCGAAGGACGCCTGATCGTGCTGCCGACAGTGAGCTGGAGCCGGGACGAGTACGCCGCACTGGGCGTGCCCTTCGACAAGCGCGGGCAACTCCTCGACGAGCACCTCGAGATCTGGGAACTCCTCTGGCGCGAAATCCCCCGCGACGTACGAGGGGAAGCACTACCGCTTCCAGAACGTCTACTTCGAACCCGAGGCCCACCTCCGAACGGCCCCCGGATCTGGTTCGGCGGCAGCAGGATGCACGACGCCCTCACCCGCCGGCTCGTGCGTCACGGTCACGGCTTCAATCCGCTCGGCCGTCCCACATCCGAGGACATGGACAGCTGAGAGCCGCCATGGCGGAAGCCGGACGCGACATCAGCGAACTGGAACTCGTCGGCGGCACCCGCGCCGTCTTCCCCGACAACAACTCCTGCGCGGACCTCGACCAGGCACTGGCGCACATCCCCGCTCAGCTCGAACAGGGCTTCACCACCTTCTGCATCAAGCCCTCCCAGTTCACCGACGACCCGGGCGGCATCGGCCACTTCTGCCGCCAGGTCATGCGCCGCGTCCAGTCCCTGGTCTGACCGGCCGGAATCCCCGCAGCCGTGCTGCGGGACAGCTGCCACCGGGCAGCGCCCTGTCCCTCACCCATGCCGCCGGCCTCGGCGACAAGAACGCCATGAGTCGGGGGCTGTGGATCGAGAAGCTGACCGCGCTGTCCGGCGTCACCGAGGTGAACTGACAGATCATCATGAAGCGCATCAGGGAGCCGCGCGGCCTGCCGGTGAACGGGGGCGGATGCCCGATGCCCGGCGGCTGTCGGCCGGCGGCGACGCGAGGGGCTCGCGGTGGCAGGAAGCCGCACCGCGAGCCCCGTATGCCGATCAGGAACAGTGGACGGTCGCCTGGGCGCTGCCGCCGTTGCTGGAGAAGCTGATCGTGAACTGGCCGTTCCCGGGCTGCTGCTCGGTCCGGCCGCCCAGCGCAATCTCCTGCGAGGCGTTCCCGGCGAGGGACCCTCCACTCTGGCTGAGGGTGACCCCGCCGGGCAGCCCGCCGGCCGTCCAGTCCAGATCGCCGCTGCCGGTGTTGAGAACGACCAGTTTGTTCGGCCACTCGCCGTTGGCGCAGTACTCCTGGACGTCGGACGAACGAAGCGCCAGCACCCCCGCGGCTGCCGGGGAAGGCGGGTTCGACTGCCTCGGCAGCCGCGCCTGGCTCGGTGACTCGATGGTCCCCTGATCGGGGCTGTCGCTTTGGGCGGGCGGGGTGGAGACGTCGGTCGTGGGCGCGTCCGCCGTGCTGGGCGAGTCGCTCGCGCTGGGCGTGGACACCGAGCTGGCGGCCGGGGCGGCGGGGACGCCGGACGGGCTGGTCGAGCCGCCACTGGAAGGGGTGGCCACACCCAGTGGCGTGGTGGCGGCCGGGTCGTTGCCGAGCCGTTGCCCGACGACCACGCCGCCGACGGCAACCACCATCACGCCGCCGATGATCAGCGCGAGAGTCTTCGGCTTCGCGGCCCTCTTCGGCCGCAGCTTCTTCGAGTGGCCGGTACGACCGCCCTGAACGATGATCCCGTGCCCCACCGTCCGGGGGTCGTCCTGCTTGGGCCCGATGGCCCGAGGATCGTCCCCACCGCCGCCTCCGGCGACACGGCCGCCCTGAACGATGATGCCGCCCTGCACGATGATGCCGTCGTCGGCTGGGTCACCGATGGCTCGGGGGTCGTCCTGCTTGGGGCCGATCGCCCGAGGGTCATCCTGCTTCGGACCGATCGCCCGAGGGTCATCCTGCTTCGGACCGATCGCCCGAGGGTCATCCTGCTTCGGACCGATCGCCCGGGGGTCGTCCTGCTTCGGACCGATCGCCCGAGGGTCATCCTGCTTCGGACCGATCGCGCGCGACGAGTCCTGACCGGTCGGGCGGCTTCCCTGGACGGTGATGGCGGTCGGGTCCGGGGCCGGGTCGGTGAAACCGCCGTCCGGCCCGGCGGGCACGTCGTGGGATCCGCCCGTCGTGTGCTCACCGCCGGCGCGGGCGGTCGCGGACGGATCCGCGGCCTCCGCATGCGTGCCTGCCGTTGCGTCGCTCTCCGGACGCGGCACGCCCGGCTCCCGTCTGCCGTCGCTCATCACGCGCAATCCCCCACTGGTCATCGATGGCCGTCACTGAACATCGCCCCCGTCACCACCGTCGTGAGCCATGACGTCAAGGGCCTGCTCATAATTAGCCACCGTTTGGCCGAGAGGTCCACCTCAGGGGTATGACAGCAACGTCCCGATCTCGTACCGAGCCCCCACACGGCCACCTCGAACCCTCGCCTCCCGCCGGACGCCTGATCAGTCGTGCACGCTGCGCGGAGGTCGCCGTCGACGCGCAACGAAACCCGCCTCCGCTCGTACGGCGTTGCAATCCTTTGGCGTTGCCATCAAGCAGGCCCTCACCCAGGGGCTGCGCCAGGTCGCCCTGCGGCTGGAAGTCGGAGCGTGTCCACAGCTTCTTGCCCGTCTTGCCGAGTACCGCAGTTCCGCGGCTGCAGAGGATCAGGTCGCCGGCCAGGATCCATGTGGCGTCGTAGAGGGAGAACACGTCGATCGCCCATCGCTGGTGGCCGGTGCGCGGATCGATTCCGATCACCAGACCGTCCTCTCCGGTGATCAGCAGGCCGCTGGGCCGGTGCACATCCAGCCCCATGGCGCTGTTGGAGACCGACTGCTGCCACCGGCGCTCGCCGGTGGCAGCGTCGAAGCGAAGGGCAGCTTCCTGGGCCACGCCGTCGATCTCCGACCGGGACTGACCCCTGCGATGGCCACGCCCACGCCTGACAATCCCCCACAGGAGGTACCGAAACCCACATGAGTGATCGAACACAGCGTCACAGCACACCGCCCTCGGCCGCGCACGGAGGGGCCCGGGTATTCGAAATCAGGTTCTAGATTTCGCCCTCGCGCACCCGTGACGGCGACAGGAAGTCCCCCGTTACCCGATCACCTGTCCGCATCTCGCCCCGAGGAGCACCCATGCATCCCGTACGCCGCCCTGCGCTCGTTCATCCTGCGTTCGATAACACCGCTGCCTCCTCGGACACCACCGCCCGCCCCGGCGCCGACTGCGCCGTCTTCCTCGCCGACGGGGCACGACCGGATACGAGGTACCTGGCATGACGGACTCCACACGCCTCCCGGCACCCCTCGCCTCCTGGGTGGAAACGGTCCCAGGCCCCCTGAAGGCCGTGCAGGACGCCTTCCGCGCCCGGGAGAACTCCCAGATGCGGGAGGTGACCGGACGCGCCGGCGACTACAACGTGAAGGTGGCTCTCAAGCCTGCCCTGTATACCCGGGAGACCCGCGCCTACCGCGAAGCCGTCCCTCACCTCGGTCACGCCCCCGCTCTGAAGGACAGCTCCGCCGACCTGCTCGCCTTGTTCCTCACCGCGGTGGACGGCGAACCGCTGAAGGGAGAGGAGCCACCCGCGCGCCGCCGCGCCGCCCACCGGCAAACCGGCCCGGTCCTGCGCCGCTTTCACGAGGCTCCACCCGGCCACCAGGCGCAGGACCAGGCCGCGCACCATGTCGAGAGCGCACAGTCCGGGTTGGACAAGCACATTGCGCAGGCCGGTGACCACCTGTCCACCGCCGAATCCGACACGCTGCGCCGCCTCGTGAGCACGCTGCCCGGCCTCGGCCCCCTTCCCGCCGGGTGGCGCCACGGGAACTTCCGGGAGCGCAACCTGCTGTGGAACGGCCGATGCTGCGCGGTGATCGACTTCCAGCGCAGCGAACCGGGCCCGCTCGTCTCCGACTTCGTCAAGCTCACCACCTCCCTAGGGCCGGACCATCCTGAGCTGCGCACCGCCCTGTTCGAGAGGTACGGCCGGTCTCCGGCCGATGCCGAGGAATCCGCGCTCGCGGCGTTCGCCGCAGCCGAGCCCGCCGGCGCCCTCGTGTACGGCCCCCGGCACGGCGACGCGTTCGTGACCGCGCGTGACCGACGCGCCGTCGAGCGCCCGATGCAGGAGGGACGGCGTTGAGCCAAGCTCCTCACCTGCTGATCGCCGACGTGGCCCAGATCCTGCTCCGGGCGAACGGCGCCGCCCTGTGCGTGCGCCGCAAGCCTGACGCGGACCTCGCACCGGGACAGCTCACCGTCGTGGGAGGCCATCTGAAGACCGGCGAGCCGCTGGACCACGCGGCGCGGTACGAAGCCAAGGAAGAGGCCGGCGTCCATGTCAGCGCCGACCAGCAGGAGTTCGGCGGCCTCGTCCACCACCACGAGCCAGAGGGCATGGACCGCATCACCGCCGTGTTCGTGACCCAGTCCTGGACCGGCGAACCACACAACGCCGAGCCGGACAAACACGAAGGGCTGTTCTGGGTACCGATGGAGAAACCCCCGCGGGACTGCCACCCCTACACCGTCACCATCTTCCACATGCTCACCCACGGCCCGTCGTACCGGGCCCTGAACTGGCCCACCTCGGGAGGCGCCCGGTGAAGAGGTTGTTCGGACCGGTGAAGATGGCCGAGCCCCAGGTCTCCGACGCCGAACAGGAGCTGTTCGGCGGACCGCTGCGCTACGACATGGGCTGGTCCCACCACGAGCACGCGGGTCTGGACCTGACCATGATGTCCGCGCTGCGCTCCATGCCGGCCCTCGTCGGCGCCGCCCTGCGCATGGCATGGAGCGCCGACCGGCGGGCGCTGCTCGCCGTGGCGGTCAGCGAGATCGGCCAGGGCATCGCCGCGGCCGTCGGCCTGCTCGCCATCAACGCCGTCATGCATGCCCTGCTCGCCGGGAGTGGCGAAGCCGCCCAGCGGCTGCATGCGCTGCTGCCCGGACTGCTGGCAGCCGCTGCCATCAGTGTGGTCAACTCCGCCCTCTCCGCGTGGTCGACGTCTCGCGCCGGGCGCCTGGAGCCGATGGTCGAGCGGATCGCCACCACCCAGTACCTGGCCGCTGCCACAAGTGTCGAGTTGGAAGCCATCGACGACCCCGACTTCCGGCGGCTCGTCGACGTTGCCCAGTACGGTCCGGGCTCCGCCCGCCGCATGATCGGTGCCTGTGTCGCCGCGCTGAACGGCCTCATCTCCCTGATCACCACCGCCGGCGTCCTCGCCGTCCTCCACCCCGTCCTGCTTCCCATGCTGATTCTCATCGCCGCCCCGCGCGGCTGGGGCGCCATGCGCGTGGCCCAGGAACGGTACGTGTCGGTGATGAGCTGGATCGAGCATGTGCGGGCCAGCCGGCTCATCGGCAACCTGCTCACCGAGCGCAGCGCCGCCCAGGAGGTCCGCCTCCACGCCGTCGGCGCCTTCCTCCTCAGCCGCTACCAGCGCATGGCCGAGAGCGCCGAGGCCGAACAGGAACGCCTCGCCTCCAGCAAGGCCCTGACGGAGTGGATCGCCTCCGCGCTGTCCGGCCTGGCCATGGCCGCGACGTACGGGGCCATGTTCTGGCTGATCATGGCCGGGCACATGAGCCTCGCCATCGCCGGCACCGCGGTGATCGCGGTGCGGACGGGGTCGGCGAGCCTGGGCGCGCTGGTGATGAACATCAACCAGCTGCACGAGGAGTCCCTGTACGTCCGCGACCACGGCCGGTTCCTGGCCCAGGCGGCGCAGCGCACCATCCCCGAGGGCGGCGCCCCGGTCCCGGAGCAGATCAAGGAGATCGTCCTCGACCGCGTCACCTACCGCTACCCCGACCGTGACACGGCTGCCCTGAACCAGGTGTCCCTTACCCTGCCGATGGGCTCGGTCACCGCCGTGGTCGGTGAGAACGGATCCGGCAAGAGCACGCTGATGAAGATCCTGTCAGGCATGCTGCTGCCCCAGGCCGGCACCCTGCGCTGGGGCGAGGCGGACATCAGCGGCCTCGACCGCTCCCAGGTCTTCGAACGCGTCTCCCTGCTCACCCAGGATTTCCAGCGCTGGCCCGTGACCGCCGCGATGAACATCCGCCTCGGCCGCCCCGCCCACGCCGCCACACCGCAGGACCTGCAGCCGTCGGTCGACTACGCCGGCGCCGGCCCGGTCATCGCCAAACTCCCCGACGGCCTGCGGAGCCTGCTGGCCCGCATGTTCCGCGGCGCCATCGAACTCTCCGGCGGCGAATGGCAGAAAGTGGGTCTCGCCCGCACGCACTGGCGTAGCTCGACATCGCAGGCGCACAGCGTCCTCATCGTCGACGAACCGACCTCCGCCCTCGACCCCGAAGCCGAGATCGAAGCCTTCGACCGCATCCGCCGCCTCGCCGCCCCGAACCGGGCCGTCGTCCTGGTCACCCACCGCATGTCCGGTGTACGCCACGCCGACCGCATCTACGTCCTCAACCACGGACACCTCACCGAACACGGCACCCACGACGAACTCATCGCCGCCCAGGGCCGCTACGCGGCCATGTTCGACGCGCAGGCCGCCCAGTACGCCCCCAACGCCGACATCCCCAACCCCGCCGCCCCCACCGTCGCGGATCCCGCATGACCCGATCCACCGAAAGGCCCGCCGTGACGACACCTCCCACCACCGAACTCGACGAGACGGGCGCCCTGCGCCACCAGCTGGCCGACGAGCTCACCGAAGCCGGCCACATCCGCACCCCTGCGGTCGACAACGCCATGCGCACCGTGCTCCGGCACGCCTTCGCCCCCGAGGTACCGGCCCAGAAGGCTTACGCCAACGACATCATTGCCACCCGCCATACCGACGACGGCCGCATCACCAGCTCCATCTCCGCACCCTGGCTGCAGGCCGACATGCTCGAAGCCGCCCGCATCCAGCCCGGCCACCGCGTCCTGGAGATCGGCTCCGGCGGCTACAACGCCGCCCTGATCGCCGAACTCGTCGGCCCCACGGGCAGCGTCACCACCCTCGACATCGATCCGGCCGTCACCGACCGCGCCACCCGCTACCTGACCGAGACCGGCTACGCCCGCGTCCGCGTGGTCACCGCCGACGCCGAACACCTGCCTGCGGGCATCGTCCCGGACGGCGGCTTCGACGCCGTCATGGTCACCGTCGACACCTGGGACCTGCCCTGGATCCACGCACTCGCCGACGGCGGACGCCTCGTCGCACCCCTGCGCTTGCACCAGTACACGTGGGCCATCGGCTTCACCAAACGCGACGGGGCCCTCCACAGCGACGAGCCGCTCATCGTCTGCGGCTTCGTGGCCATGCAAGGCGCCGGTGCCTGGGACGCGCACCTCCGCACCGTCCCGGGCACCGGCGTCCACCTCTCCTGGGAGGACGGCACCCCGCTGCCCGTCGACCAGCTCGCACCGGCCCTCACCCGCGAGCCGTTCGTGGCCCACACCCACGTCACCGTAGGCGGTCAGGAACCCTTCGACGCCCTCACCCTCTACCTCGCCGGCGCCCTGCCCGGCTTCTGCCGCCTGTCGGTCGACCCCGACGGCGACAACGGGGTGCTGAACCCGCCACCCCGGCACTGGCCCGGCGCCGCGATCGTGCGCGGCGCCTCCCTCGCGCGGCTGGCCACCGAGCGCATCGCCGACGGTGACGACGGCAGCGGGTTGTACGAGCTGGTCGTCCACGGATACGGTCCTCACGGCCGCCTGACCGCCCAAGAGATGGCCGACCAGGTTCAGCACTGGCAGCGCAACCACCGCGCCGCCCTCTCCCCGCGGATCACCATCCGCGCCGTGGCCGACTGCGGTCCCGTACCCGTGGCCGGCGATCCGCACGTGTTCGTCAAGAAGCACACCAGCATCGCGATCGACTGGCCGATCGTTCCTGGCACGGCGGCCCTGCTCACGGACGACGAGGGCCGCTATCTGCTCCACCTGCGCTCGGCGAACAAGCCGATCTGGCGCCCGGGGCAGTGGGCCCTGCTCGGTGGCAACACGGAGAAGGGCGAGAGCTGCGACGCGGCGATCGTCAGGGAACTCGACGAAGAGGCCGGACTCGCCATCCCGGACCTGGCCGCCTTTGCCACGCTGGACACGCTCGATGCGAACGGCTCCTTCAAGGACCGCGTGCGTGTCTACCACGGCAGACTGAACGTGCCCGCGCACGAGATCGAACTGCGCGAGGGAATCCAGCTGCGTTGGACCCGCATCGAGGAGACCGCGCAGATGACCATGGACCCCGGCACCGCCGCGGTCCTCCACGCCCATCACCGCGCTCCCCGTCCCCGTGGCAGCCGCGACGCCACGCTCCCTGTGGTGGAAGTCCGCGAGCCGCGCGATCACCGCAGCCGCAGCATCGTCGGCGCCCACCTGGTCCTCGTCCGGGACGGGGCCGTTCTGTTGGGTGAACGCCACCCGAGCAGTGCTTTCGCGCCGTCGACCTGGCACCTGCCCGCCGGCCACCGAGAGGACATGGAAGCCGCCATCTCCTGCATGGTCCGCGAGGCTGAGGAAGAGACCGGACTCCGCATTGCCGAGGGTGACTTGTCGCTCGTCCACGTCCTCGACCTGCTCGACCCCAGCAGCACGATCCCGCGCGTCCAGTTCTTCTTCTCTCCTTCCCGCTGGGAGGGAGAGCCCACCGTGCGCGAGCCGGAGTGCTGCACCGAATGGCGCTGGTGGCCGCTGGACGCACTGCCCGAGCCCACCGTGGAGTACACGCGCGTCGCATTGGAGGCCATCTCCCGCGGCACGCTCTACACCGCCATGGGCTGGTCCTGACCCGCCCGCGCAGAGCCGGCGCCGCCACAACGGCTACGAGCAGGTCCCCACTGCCTTGCCGTCTCCAGCCCCGCTACCGAGAAGGGCGTGCTTCCGTACATGTTCACCACGCAGGACGAATGGGACCGCGGCTACGCCGACGGCCGCCGCTACCGCCAACTCACCGACGCCGAACCGTCGCTGCTCGCCACGTACGTGCCGCCTCCCGCCGGGGGAAAGGCCCTTGACATCGGGTGCGGGACCGGCGCACTCGCTGCCCACCTGTCGTCGACCGACTACGCCGTAGACGCCGTCGACTGGTCCGGGACAGCCCTCGCAGAAGCCGGCACCCGGCACGGTGACGCTGTTCGCCGGCTGCGCCTCGACGTCGAGCAAGACGACTGGGCACCACTGCACACCGACGGATACAACTTGATCACCCTGCGATTCGTCGCTCCGTTCCTCAGCTCCCGCGATCGCACCCTGGACGCGCTTGGCCACCGACTGCGGCCCAGCGGCGCCCTCGTGGTCATCACAGCGCTCGCAGTTGGGGCGCTACTACGGTCCGGTGGAATCGGGCCGAAAACCGGTCCCCGGATGCCTCTGAACAAAGTCGGCTTCATTTTCGACGGAGGGCGCCTCACCGGCGAACAGCTCCGTCGGATCCGCCTCGATCCCGTGGAGCACGACATGTGGGCCGTCCACGACCTCGTCAGCCGGCAGGAGTTGATGGCGCCCCGGGCCTTCGCCCGTCTCGACGCCATCGAACGAGCCCGGCGCGGCGAGGGCCTCGCCTGCATCATCACGCACACCTGATCCACGTCGCGCTGCCCACCGAGGAGACAACGTGCCCGTCGAGGACATCAACACCCAAGCCTGGACCATCTACGGGAGGCGCCAGCCGGCCCGCTCCTCCATGCCGCCCATCCCCGATCACCTGGCCTGGACGCCCTGGGAGGGGGTCGGGCCGGGCGCTGAAGTCCTCGGCGACATCACCGGCCGGCGTGTACTGGACATCGGCTCCGGGGCCGGCCACCACGCCGTGCATCTCGCCCAGGCCCACGGCGCTCGCGTCACCGGGATCGAGCTGTCACCGACCCAGCACGAACACGCCGCCTCCACACACGCGGAGGTTCCGGGGGTGGAATTCGGGCACGGAGATGTGGTCGAGTACCTCGCCGAGGCCGCGCCGTTCGATGCCGCATACGCCATCGGCACCCTGGGATTCACCGACCCCGCACCGCGCGCTGCCCGCGCTGTGTGACGGCCTGCGCCCCGGCGCGCCGCTGATCCTCTCGCTCCTGCACACCGACCTGCATGGCAGCGGCCCGTCCAGGGAGGTGGCACCGCGCGAACAGATGCTCTTGCTGCGTGACGATCCGCCCCTGCCCACCCAGATGTGGATCCTGGCACCGCAGTTGTGGGAGGACCTGCTCACCGAATACGGCTTTCGCGTCGAGGCCATCGAGCTGCTGCACCACCCAGATGAGAGCGCCCCGGTCATCCAGCAGCTCATCCGGGCCCGCCGCCTGCCCGACCGGCCTGCACGAGTTTCCAGCCGCCCCGCACCACCAAGCCGCCTGTGCCGCACGCGGCCGTCGGTGTCGGTGCGATCCTCCTCGGCGAGCAGGGACTGCTTCTGGGCCGCAGGGCCACACCCCCACACACTGCTGCGGCAAGCCCATCGCTGACCCACGTCGGGCAGAGGAGTGAAAGATCCGGGCCCGCGCATGAGGTGGGGCTGCAGGCGGTTAGAGCTCTGGACAACCGTCGTTGCACGTGTTGTCGCCACAGCCCGAAACGGCCTGGACCGGCCGCACGGGTGACGGCAACCTCCACGCCGTGCCGATGTCGTCATGCCGTGATCCTGGAGGTCCCGTGTCGCCAGCCGATCCAGCCATCGATCGACTAGTGGAGGCCGCGCGCCATGCGCCGACACGCCTGATTGCTCGACTTGTGGAAAGCGACGACCTTCGCGAGATGCGACTTGGGCAGGCAATCCGGGACGTTCAGAGAGCCCAATCGCACCCGGACGCGGCTGATGCGGGGAACGTCATCGACCCGGTGACCCACGACCCCGCTTGGTGAAGCGCTCACACGCTCCGGCACGACCGCGGATGCCCGCGCTGCTGGAGCTGGTCAGGACCTGGAGGGAGCGCCTGTGGGCAGAGAGGCCGTTGCGGCCAGGGTGCTCGTGACCGACCTGGACGGCACGCTGCTGGGAGGCGAAGGACACGATCGGCGGCGTCTGCGCGACGCCCTGAACCGGCACCCGGACATCACGATGGTCTTTGCGACCGGACGCGGTCTTGCTTCCGTACAGGCGCTCCTGCGAGATGATCCCCTGGTGCCGTCCCCGCGCTGGATCATCGCCGACGTCGGGGCCAGCGTCATCGACGCCATCCGGATGGCCCGCCTCGAAGCGCTGGAGGGGCAGCTGCGCGCTGGATGGCCGGGCGCCGACCGGGTTCGAGCGGCACTGCGGCATTTCCCGCAGCTCGTGTACCAGGCAGGCGTGCCCCAGCACGGCCGCTGCTCCTTCTATCTGAACCCCGAAGGTCTCTCGGACGACCTCAAGGCCGCGGTGAAGGCGCTGGGATGCTCCTGGTCGTACGCCTCGGGCCGGTACTTCGACGTCCTGCCGGCCAGGGCGAGCAAGGGACGTGCACTGCGGCTGCTCGGCCGCAGGCTGGGGTGGCCTCGGCAGGCGATGCTCGTGGCCGGGGACTCCCTCAACGACGTTTCGTTGTTCTCCCAGGGCACGCACGCGGTCGTGGTCGCCAACGCGGAGCCCGCTCTGGCTGCCGGCGTCCCCGCGAGCGAGCAGGTTCACCACTCCGCCCTCGACGGAGCTGCCGCCGTCCTGGAGGGGATGGAACGACTCGGCTGGCTGGACCGCCGATCGGTGGTCGTCGGCTATCACCGGCCGCCCGTGCGCTGGCTCGACGGCGCCTGGCGGCCGCCCTCCAGCCCCAACGGCATCCTGCCGACCTTGCAGGCCGCTCTTGCCAACGAGCACCTGGACGCGGTGTGGGCAGCCGCCCACATCGGCGAAGCACTGCCACCTGCCCAGCCGGTGAAGGCCGCCGACGGCCTGCCACTGTCCCTGCTGCCGCTGCATCCCAAACGGTGGCGGGCTACTTTCACCGCGTCTGCAAGGAGACGCTCTGGCCGGCCCTGATGTCCCAGCCCGACCTCATCCAGGACCGACCCGCCCACTGGGCCGACTATGAGGAGGTAAACGCCGCATTCGCCCGCCATATCAGCTCCCTCGCCGCGCAGGGAGGTACGGTCTGGTTGCACGACTACAATCTGTGGCTCGCGCCGGCCATCCTCAGGGCCCAGCGACCCGACTTGGCCGTCGGGCTGTTCCACCACACGCCGTTCCCCCACCCGGACGTCTTCCGCCGCATTCCGGCAGCCGGGCAGCTGCTCGACTCGCTTGCATGCCTGGACTGGGCCGGCTTCCACACCGCCGACTGCGCCGACCACTTCCGCCGGCTCCTCGCCGCCACCGCAGGGCCCACGCCGCGCGTCGGCGTGCACCCCCTGGGCATCGACCGCCATGCCGTCGCAGACCTCGCCAGGACACGCCTCCAGCCGCGGCACGGGAACGACAGCACCCAGCTGGTGCTGTCCGTGGAACGACTCGACTACGCCAAGGCGCCCGTCCAAAAGATCCGCGCACTGGACGCCCTCCTGGCCCACACGCCCCGACTACGAGGACAGGTGCGTTACCGCCTGGTCTGCCCACCACCGGAAGCCGGCATCCACGCCTACGACTCCACCCGCTTGGAACTTGAGAACGCGATCAACCGAATTAACCACCGGTGGGGCACGCGGGAGTGGGAGCCCGTCGACTACATCCCCCGCAATCTGGACTTCCCCGAGGTCGTCGACCACTACCTGGCAGCCGACGTGTTCTGGGTGACCTCACTCGCCGACGGGATGAACCTCACAGCCCAGGAATACATCACAGCGCACCACGCCACCAACCGCCCCGGTGTTCTGGTCCTGTCCCGTCGCACGGGAATCGCGCAGCACCTGGGCACCGCAGCACTGCTCACCGATCCACTGCTTCCACAGGACCTGGTCGACACCCTGCGCGCCGCACTGGCCATGACGGTGCACGAACGCGCCGCACACATCACACGCCTGAAGGGCCTGCTCGACACCCCGCCCCCAGCCGAGTGGGCCCACACAGTCATCGCCGCCATCCGCGGCGCGCCGGGGCCTCGCTGCATAGATCGAGACATGGAGCAGCACTGGGACGAGTGAACGATCAGATGGGACTTCGTCTCACCGCGCTGTCCCTTGGGCCGGACAAAGGCCATCGTCAAGGAGAAAGGGACACGCGAAGTGCGGGCCTACACAAGTGTCGGCTACTACCTGGGCCGCGGCCAGGAAGTACTGCTCATGGGCGCGTTCGAGATCAGGAACGGGACCGACTCGCGGGTCTCCGTCTTTTCCGACGAGGCTGCGCACACGCGCATGTTCGATCTCGACCCGCGGCAGTGGTTGGCACAAAGCGATCGGGACTTGGCCGGCGCCTCGCAGCGCCGTCCAGCGTCACGCTCGACGCCGCGCCGGGGCCCGTCCGCAAGGGTGTGCGCCGGGTGCAGGAGGCATTGACCAGGCGGCTCTCCCACGGGCGAGAGCCGTCATCCGGGAAGTTCCGAAGGCGCTGATACCCCCGGTACGTCGTGCGCTGAACTCGGTGTACGCCGTCCCCGAGGCCAAGCGGAGTCTCGTCCACCGCCTGCGCCGGCTCGGCCGACAGCGCGCTCAGGCCGCCATCCGCTCCTGGCACGGCCGCAGGCGATCAGCCAGGTCGCCAAGGTCATGCCGGAGATCCTGGAGGAAACCTGCCCGGCCGCCCCGGACTTCGTCGGCCACAGCCAAACCGACCGCGAGCACGTCATAGCGCTCGCGGGCCGTCCGCTCGTCGGCCCCCAGCCCGGCGCACGCCCGGTTGCGGCCACTCCCCGCGACTGGCAGGCCCACCAGGTTTTCCACGGCGAGCCACGCCCTGTCACCGTCAGCACTCCGCCGGCGCCGGTCCCTGCCAGGACATCCCCTTCATGGAAGACGCGTTCGACCTGTGGGATGCCGTCTCGGTCGTCGGCGGCTTTGGAGCAGGGCAGGACACCGAAGTGAACTCTTCGGCACCCGGAGCCGGAGCGGCTGTGCGGGTTCGAAGTAGCGAGAACACCCTTGGTCCATGAGGGGCCGTATCCGTTGTCAGTGGATCGGTCATCGAGGCTGCCCAGGTGCCGGGCCTGCTGCGAGCCGAGGGATCTCAGCGCAGTCGGAGCACGCGCAGCACCAGGTCGTCGGTATGGTGCGCGCCGGCGCCACCGTCGGGTGCCACGCGTGGCCGTTGCTCGTCCACCTCAACCTCCCAGTCGTCGTTGAGCAGATCGGCCACCATCGAGGGCCAGACGTAGTCAGCCGGGTCGAAGCCGCTGTCGTGCGCCTGCGGGGTGTCCATCCCCGCGTGGTGCACGAGCAGCAGCACACCGCCGGGCGCGACGGCCGCGAGCAGCGCTCGCTCAGCAGCGGCGTCGGGGGTGCGCAGCAAGGCCGGGTACTGCACGGAAACCAGGTCGAAGGAGGCCGGCGGGAGCACCGCCTCTGTGAGTGCGGCGTGTACCCAGCGAACGGCGAGACCGGCGTCGCGCGCGTGCCTGGCCGCCCGCTCCAGCGCCACGCCCGAGACCTCGAGCGCGGTCACGTCCCAGCCGCCGCGCGCGAGCCAGACGGCGTCCGCGCCCTCGCCACAGCCGACGTCGAGCACCCGCCCGGGCGTGAGCCCTGCGACCTCGGCCACGAGCGCTCCGTTGGGCCGGCCGCTCCACAGCCGTTGCCGGTCGGCGTACCGGTTGTCCCACTCCGCCCGCACCGCAGGGTCCCCGACGTATCCGTCGGCAGGAGAGGGGGTGTCGGACGCGGGCGATCCTGCTGCGATGTTGTCGGTCACGGGCCCACCGTCGCCCACTGCGTCCCGGTCACGCCACTCCCGTTGCCGGTCCGGCAAAACGGCGTCCAAAGGACGTCGCACTGGACGTCATAGCGGCAGACTGGCCGCGGCCCTTCCACCTGCCCAGCAAACCGTCGTCGGTCAGTCTTCAGTGGCGATCGATCAAGTGTCGATGGGACGGGACAGCGGCCGAGGCGCCTGGCCGCACCGGAGTCCTTGTCCCGTCTCCAGCGATCCGGCCTCCGTCTCAAGTGATCCGGTCCGATTCACCTGCGGTCTCACAGAATCCGAGAGCGCCGACCGACACCGGTCAATGCGCGGGCCCTTCCTCCAACCTCCTTCCGTGCCTGCAGCCTTGCCTGCCCGTACGATTCAACCCGCACCGCCCCTCCCCCGGTGCGCCGCCGGGTCCGGCTTCCGTCTTCTCGACCCGGGCGGGCGTCGTGTCTCGGTCGATGTCCTGGGCCCGGCTCCCGCACGCAGTGGCGGACTTGGGCATGTTGTCGGCCTCGGCCTGTGTCGTCACTCGGCGGGCAGGGTGAGCGCCAGCTTGCCGGTGACGCGGCCGTCGAGGAGGTGCCGGACGGCTGCGGCGGTGTCGGTGAGCGGGTAGACGCGGTCCACGACAGGTCTGAGTGCACCCGCATCGATGAGTGCGGTCAGGTCGCGCAGCCCGTCGGCATGCTCGGATGAAATGAAGGTGCCCAGGTGTTGGCCGGTGAACGGCGACAGCATCTGTGCGCGGAGCTGCCGGTCGGTGCCGCCGAGCCAGGCGCCGTTGGTCTCGCCGCCGGTGATGATCAGCCTGCCGCGGGGCTTGAGGACGCGGCGCAGGTCCTGCAGACCGCGGTTGCCCGCGATGTCGATGATGGCGTCGTAGCGTCGCGGGCCGGCGAGGAAGTCCTCGCGGGTGTAGTCGATCACGTGGTCGGCGCCCAGCGCCCGTACGGCGTCGAGCTTGCGAGTGCTCGCAACGGCCGTGACCCGGGCACCGAAGGTGTGGGCGACCTGGACGGCGAAGGTACCCACGCCGCCGGCGGCTCCCGTGATCAGGACCTGCTGGCCTTCTTGGATCTTGCCCTTGTCGCGAACCGCCTGCAGCGCGGTGAGCGCGCTGACGGGTACCGTCGCCGCCTCCTCGAAGGTGAGTCCGGCCGGTTTGGGAGCGATCCTGTCCGGACGGGCGGCGGCGTATTCGGCGAACGCGGCGGCTGCCGTGCCGTACACCTCGTCGCCGAGTGCGAAGCCGGTCACGGCGGAGCCGACCGCCTCGACGACACCTGCGATGGTGCGGCCGGGGTTGGGGAGCTTCGGCCTGCGCAGCCCGCTCACGGGCCGGACCGCATACGGGAGACCGGCCATCATGTGCCAGGTTCCCCTGTCCACGCTGGAGGCGCGCACCCGCACCAGTATCTCGGCCGTCCCGATGCCGGGCCGGACGAGCCGCGCCGTACGCATCACGGCTTCCGGCTCGGAGCCGTACCGCTCCTGCACGACGGCCGTCATCGTCTCGGTCCCACCGGCGGTTTCGATCGGCTCGCTCCTCTTCCGCATCGTCACTGCTCCCCGGTTCCGTCTCCATCTGCACTTACGGCGTAAGCATGCACTTACGGCGTAAGTAGAGCACTTACAGCGTAAGCTCGTCAACGCTGGGAGACTACGAGAGGAAGCGACCGTCCACCATGAACCGACGTACCGCCCCGCAGCCGCCCCGCGAGACGCTCACCCGGCAGCGGGTGCTGCGCGCCGCCGTCGAACTCGCCGACAACGCCGGCCTGGAGACGCTCAGCATGCGCAAGCTCGGCGAGGCCGTCGGAGTCGAGGCAATGTCCCTGTACAACCACGTGGCCAACAAGGAGGACCTGCTCGACGGCATGGTCGACCTGGTCTTCGGCGAGGTCGAACTGCCCACACCGGGTGACGACTGGCGACAGGCGATGCGGCAGCGGGCCACCTCCATGCGCCACGTGCTGTCCCGCCACCGGTGGGCGATCGGGCTGATGGAGTCACGTTCCGACCCGGGCCCCGCCACCCTGCGTCACCACGACGCCGTTCTCGGCTGCCTGCGTCAGGGCGGGCTCTCCCTCACCCTGACCGCCCACGCCGTCTCGGTCCTCGACAGCTTCATCTACGGGTTCGCCCTGCAGGAGAAGACCTTGCCCTTCGACACCCCGGACCAGACCGCCGAACTGGCGAAGTCCATCATGAGCGGATTCGGCGACGGCGAGTACCCGTACCTGACCGAGATCGCGACCGCTCATGTCATGCGTCCCGGGTACGCCTACGGCGACGAGTTCGAGTTCGGGCTGGACCTGATCCTCGACGGCCTCCAGCAAGCGGCGAGCTGACAGGCTCGTCGACTCGCCACCAGAGCGCCGGGACATCCGTGCGCTCCGTCAGGTCGGTCAGGCCGAGGGTGGCGAGCAGCACGGCCCGTAGGTCGGTCTCGGCGAGGGTGATCCACACGTCGGGGTCACCCGCGGCGGGCCCCGTCCCGGTGACGTGGGTGAGAACCCCGTTGCGCAACCGCATCGTGACGGGCTCACCGTCCTTCAGATTCCAGCGCACGGTGATGTCCGCGTCCCAGCTGCGCCGACCGTCCACCCGGATGGCCAGCGAGTCGAACACCTGGTCCAGCGTCAACGCGGCCAGCATGTCGGGCGTCTCCGGGCGACCGGCCTTCCCGGTGGCCCGGACCGCCTCGGACGGCGCCCGTGTCCGCCGCAGTCGGCGCCGGTGTCGCGAGCGGCAGGCTGACAAGCAGAGCACCGCCGCCCCCTTGGCCAAGGGCATCAGCGAACCTCCGCACCCACGTCACAACCGCGGCCCGGTGCCGTCGTCCGTGCCCGCGGCCGTGCCCGCGACCGCGACCAGTCTCAGCCCGGAGACGCGTCCCTGCCCGTCCAGGACACCGTACGACCGACATCGCGGCCGAGGGCAAGGCCGTCGCCCAGGACACCGGCTCAGACACCTCGAACGAGTTCCGACGCCTGAAACCCGCGCAGGTCAAGCCTCATCCCAGGATCAGAGGCTCGGGCGCCTCCGGGCGACGAGGGCAGCGACGTCGTCGTCGAGCTCGCCTCCGCTGTAGGCGATCAGGTCGCGGTGGAGATGATCGAGGAGCTGGTGGGGCCCCTCGCCGCTCCATGAGCGGACCCGTTCGGCGAGGGGGTAGAAGGCGCCGGAGCGGTCACGGGTCTCCGTGACCCCGTCGGTGTACAGCAGGAGCTGGTCTCCGGGATGGAAGGGGGCGAGGTCGATCCGATACCCGTCGCTCACCAGGTTCCCCAGGTTGAGCGGCGGCGAGGGAGCGGCGAGCTGTAGCTCCCGGACCTCGCCTCGGTGAAGCAGCAGCGGGGGTGGGTGGCCGCAGGTGACAGTCCGGACGACCGGTTCGTCGTCCGGGATCTCGGCGAGGAGTGCGGTGATGAAACGTTCTGCGGTCTCCGAGCCCGGGACCCCCGGGTACTGGGAGGCGTAGCGGCTCATGCTCGTCTCCAGGCGGCGCGCGAGGTGGGGCAGGTCGGGCGCGTCGTGGGCGGCCTCGCGGAATGCACTGAGCAGCGTGGCAGCCGTCTGCATCGCGATCAGCCCCTTGCCGCGTACGTCGCCGATGAGTAGCCGTACGGCGTGCGGGGTGCGTATGGCCCCGTACAGGTCGCCGCCCATCCGGGCTTCCGCCGCGGCGGCCACGTACAGGCTTTCGAGCGTGACGTGTCCGAGGTGTCGCGGTATCGGATGCAGCACCGCCAACTGGGCGGTCTCAGCCACCGAACGGACCTGACCCAGCTGCTGGGCGTGCCGGCTCAGCAGGCGATTGATGAAGACGGCGAATGCCGCAATCGCCGCGAGGGTGGCCAGCTCAGAATAGGCGGTCGCATCCCGCAGAGCATCGAAGTCCACCATCAGGCCGAAGAAGACCGCGCACGCGCCCACTCCGGTGAGCACGGTCCCCCACAGGGGCAGTAGTGCGGCGGCAGAAACCATGGCCGCGGCAAGGATGGCATCCGGCCTGACATCGCGGGGCGTGTAGAGGCCGACGAACAGACCGATGAGCAGCAGCAGAGCAGGCAGCAGGGGAAGCAACCTGCCCCGCGCACCAGCGCTGTGCGGGACTCCGCGTTCCTCAGGAGACCTCACCACCGTGCCGCTCCCCAAGATCGCACAAGTCGAGCAGCAGCCTAGATATGAGAGCCAGGCCACCGATTTGGGTAATTTTATCGCTGTTCGCCCGTGGCCTGCGAACATCCGGTGCGCCGTGGTGACGCACAGGTGTCATCGGGGTGCGTGCCGCTCGACGACAGGATCCAACCCGGTGACTCACCAGCCCCCTGCCCACCGTGCAACTCGGCAGCCGATGCCGTTTCCTTCGCGGCCTCGCTGAGGCGATCGCAGTGCCCCCGGCACCGCCTCTACGGTTGGCGCCCGCAATCCGAGGCCCAGAACTATGGCGTCCTACCACATACGCCTCTGACCTGCATGTTCCTACGATATGGCGACACACGAACGTCCCCGTCACACGCCAGGAAGTGGTGCCGATGCCGTCGCCAGCAAGCGCTCCACCAGCCCCTTCGAACCTCCCCCGCATCGTCGCCGCCAGCCTCATCGGCACCACCATCGCCGAGCTGATCACCCTCCTGGACGATGAGGGAGAATGTGAGCTGAGCGTGTGGGTGCAGCGATGACTTTTGCCAGAGCATCCGGACAGCAGATCATCCGCCGGGACAGCCATGTGGCGCGGGCCATCGGTGCGTACCCCTTCTGCCTTCAAGAGGCATGCTGTGCCTGGACGTCGTAGATGGCTGGATCATGTACATCGAAGTACTCGATCGGCCACCATGCACCGCCAGAGCGCGCAGCCGTGACACAAAGCCCGCAGCTCCGGGTTCGGACAGGCCGGCCTTTTGCCCGGCGTGCTCGTACGCGCTGTGGACCCCAATCCCAGTGGCCCCATCGCCACGCCGCCGGCGAGAAGGCGACCGCTTCGCCGCCAGCCTCGTTGATGGCATGGACCTCGGCACGGAGCAGCACTACACCTGGTGCATGGTCGAGCGAGCAGTCGGCGTCCCCGCCACCCGCTGGAGGCCGAGCCGTCAGTCCGGGCACCAGGGACTGTCCGAGGGGTTGAGTGACGTGCCCACCGGCGGGTCGTTCCGTTCAGCGTGGGGCGGGCCAGCAGACAGGCGCCCCTATCCCCGTGCGGTACATCCCAGCCACCAGCGGACCGGGGACAACGCTGTACGCGTGCCCCGACTGCGTCCATCTGGTGTCACCAGACCCCCTACCTACCGATGCGATGCCGCCGGTAAGCAACAGGGCAAACCCTTCCTCGCCCGCCCGCCGGCGCCTTGTGGCCCCGGCGGGCGGAGTCATGTCTACGGTGGGAAGGGACTAAGGCCGAGGGCCGCACCTGCACAACCCGGCAGTGCCGGGGGCCGGTTGAATCATCATGAACGTGGGCTACTTCGGGGCCGCCACCGGGGACGAAGGTGTACCGGGCGGTGGTCACGATCACGAGACCGCCGAGGCCGTCGGCGCGGCGCAGCTTGGTGCCCCGCCCGCCTCGCACGCTCGGCAGTCTCGCAAATGACCTCCTGGTCGGGAAGGACCGTGCTGATGGTTTGCGTCAGTTGTCGGTGATCCAGGTGCCCTTGTTCGGGTGCCAATGGATGGTGGCCTTCTGGAAGGGCGGGGAAGATCCGGCCGCCGCGGAATCCGCAG
>NZ_JBEXYL010000071.1:0-46247 GCF_040630895.1 Streptomyces sp. NPDC005728 | reverse complement strand
GGACTCGGCCGCCGCCACGGCTCCGAGGGCATCCTCAAGTACACCGAGGCCCAGACGGTGGCCGAGCAGCGCCTGCTCCCGATGGCGCCGTCGCTCGGGATGGACGACGAGAAGTACGCCGCCTTCATGAGCCGCAGCCTCCGCCTGATGAAGGCGTTCCGTTTCCGCTAGACCACCGCGTTCGCACCACCAGGTTCTCAACGAGGAGAGCACGTGTCGCAGGAGAAGTCTGTCCAGACCCGGGACGAGGACGGGTACGACTACGACGTCGTCGTGATCGGTTCGGGGTTCGGCGGCTCGGTGTCCGCCCTGCGCCTCACCGAGAAGGGCTACCGGGTCGGCGTCCTGGAAGCCGGCCGCCGCTTCACCCGCGACGCCCTTCCCAGGAACTCCTGGGACCTGAAGAACTACCTCTGGGCGCCCAGGCTCGGCATGTACGGCATCCAGCGCATCCACCTGCTGGGCAACGTGATGGTGCTGGCCGGCGCGGGGGTGGGCGGCGGCTCGCTCAACTACGCCAACACCCTCTACGTACCGCCGAAGGCCTTCTTCGACGACCCCCAGTGGAAGGACATCACCGACTGGCAGGAGGAGCTGAAGCCGTACTACGACCAGGCGCAGCGCATGCTCGGCGTACGGCTCAACCCCACCATGACCCCCTCCGACGTGCACCTGAAGGCGGCGGCGCAGCGGATGGGCGTCGGCGACACCTTCCACCTCGCCCCGGTCGGCGTGTTCTTCGGTGACGGCAAGGACGCCGACGGGACGGCGAAGGCGAAGCCGGGCGGCCAGGTGGCGGACCCGTACTTCGGCGGTGCCGGACCGACCCGCAAGGCCTGCACCGAGTGCGGCGAGTGCATGACCGGCTGCCGGCACGGCGCGAAGAACACCCTGAACGAGAACTACCTGTACCTCGCCGAGAAGGCGGGCGCGGTGGTGCACCCCATGACGACGGTCGTGTCCGTCACGGACGACTCGCGGGGCGGCTACGCGGTGGCGACCCTGCCGACCGACGAGAAGAAGAAGGGCAAGGGGCGGATCCTCACCGCGCGGAAGGTCGTGGTCGCGGCGGGTACCTACGGCACCCAGACCCTGCTGCACCGCATGAAGTCCGGCGGCCAGCTGCCGCACCTCTCCGCCCGCCTCGGCGATCTGACCCGCACCAACTCCGAGGCGCTGGTCGGCGCGCAGACCGACAACCGGCGCTACCGCAAGGCGACCGGGGAGTTGAAGGCCGACTTCACGCGCGGGGTCGCCATCACGTCCTCCGTCCACCCCGACGAGAACACCCACATCGAACCCGTCCGCTACGGCAAGGGCTCCAACTCCATGGGTGGCCTGTCGATCCTCCAGGTCCCCTACGCCGAGGGTTCCTCGCGCGTCCTGGCCTGGCTGGCGAACGCGGCCCGCCACCCGCTGCTGGTCGCCCGCTCCCTGTCCAACCGGCGCTGGTCGGAGCGGACCATCATCGGCCTGGTGATGCAGTCGCTGGACAACTCGCTGACGACGTACCTGAAGCCCGGCGGCGTCGGCAAGGGCCTGCTCACCGCCCGGCAGGGCCACGGCGCGCCGAACCCCAAGCAGATCAAGGCCGCCTCGGAGGCCGCCTCGGCCCTGGCGGCCGAGATCAACGGCTTCGCGGGCAGCAACGTCGGCGAGCTGATGGGCACCCCGCTGACCGCGCACTTCCTCGGCGGCTGCCCCATCGGCGACTCCCCGGAGACGGGCGTGATCGACCCCTACCACCGTCTCTACGGTCACCCCGGCATCTCGGTGGTGGACGGCGCCGCGGTCTCGGCCAACCTGGGCGTCAACCCGTCGCTGACGATCACCGCGCAGGCCGAGCGGGCCATGTCGTACTGGCCGAACAAGGGCGAGGAGGACCCGCGTCCGGCGCAGGGGGCGGCGTACGAGCGGTTGAAGCCGGTGGAGCCGTGCACACCGGCGGTCCCCGCGGACGCGTTCGGCGCGCTGAAGCTGCCGTTCCTGGGGATCCCGGCGGTGCCGCCGAAGAAGTAGCCGGGCCGGAAGAGTGACGCCGGGCCGGAGAAGGGCCGAGGGACCTGCATCCCCCTCCGAACGCAGGTCCCTCGCTTCTTACCGTCTTCTTGATCCGGCAGCAGGTTTGATCAGCGAGGGGCCTGAAAGGTTGTCTCGCCCCACGTGGTTTTTGTGTGAGGTGAGTCACGCGTGAGGCGCATGGCGAAGGGCCCCGCGGGGCCTGAGGCCGCGGGGCCCTTTTTTCGTCAGCACCGACGTCAGGGCGGCGCCGGTGCCTGGGAGCGGCGCCGGGGGGTTGCGCCGCTTGGGGTGGTCATCTCGGGCGGACGTGGGGGATTCCGCCGGTCGGCCCCGGGCGTCCCCGGAGCCGACCGTTCACTTGTGTGACCGGGCTGCTGTCCCCTGCCGTCCGGTCACTTCCCTGGAGCGAGGTCCCACGGTGCACGGCACGACCCGTACGCCTCATCGCCCCAGCGAGCCACGCGTGGTTCTGTCGGGCCCGCCCCTGGCTGGCACGGACACCGGTCTCAACGAAGCGGTCGGCGGGCCGGTCACGCGCCGTACGGGTGAGAGCGGGACCGAACTCAGATGCGACCCCGGCACAGCTCCAGCAGGGTCATCGCGAGGGCGGTGCCCGGCTTGCCGAGGGCCTCGCGGTAGCGGCCGAGGATGTCCATCTCGCGGGAGAGGTTCACCCGCCGGCCGCCGGAGGCGATACGGGCCTCCTGGACGACGGTGGACACGGCCATCCGCTCCTGGATGAGGCCGATGATCCGGTCGTCGAGCGCGTCGATGCGCTCGCGGGCGTCGGCGATGGTCTGTTCCGCATGGGCGGTGGTCACGGCGGTCATGCTGGGGGCTCCTCGTGAAGGTGGCTGAGCTGAGTGAGGCCCCGGAACGGCAGAACCCGGAAAACGACAGGCGCCCCGGGCCTTGTCGGCCCGGGGCGCCTGGGAAGTCGCTTGGCGTTGGCTCAAGCAGCACGACCATGGCAGCCGGCGGGCCGGGTGCCATAGGTAAAGAAGCGGGTCGTCTGCGTGAGCATGGGGTCAGTATGGCACGGAACCTCTGGGCGCCGGCCGGGGTCGTCCAGCCCGTCCGGCGTTCGAGGGCGAGGCCGTCCGGACCGAAGCAGGGGTCCGGGGGCGGCAGCCCCCAGGACGAGGGGGAGGTCGCTCACGGCCACCCCGGTAGAATCGTCAGCACAAGACCCCCGCCCAAACCGCCGGAAGGCACCCCGTGTCATCAGCGACTCCCGCTGCCGCCACCCCCGACACCGTCCTGGTCGTCGACTTCGGCGCGCAGTACGCCCAGCTCATCGCCCGTCGCGTCCGCGAGGCGCGGGTCTACAGCGAGATCGTGCCGAGCAGCATGCCGGTCGCGGAGATGCTCGCCAAGAACCCCGCGGCGATCATCCTCTCCGGCGGCCCCTCGTCCGTGTACGAGGCGGGCGCCCCCCGCCTCGACCGCGCGCTCTTCGAGGCCGGCGTCCCCGTCTTCGGCATGTGCTACGGCTTCCAGCTGATGGCCCAGTCCCTCGGCGGCACCGTCGACAACACCGGCGCCCGCGAGTACGGCCGTACCGACCTGCACGTCTCCCGGGCGTCCTCCACCCTCTTCGAGGGCACCCCGGCCGAGCAGCACGTGTGGATGTCGCACGGCGACGCCTGCTCCGCCGCCCCCGAGGGCTTCACCGTCACCGCGTCCACGGACGTCGTCCCGGTCGCCGCCTTCGAGGACGACGAGAAGAAGCTCTACGGCGTCCAGTACCACCCCGAGGTCATGCACTCCACGCACGGCCAGCAGGTGCTGGAGCACTTCCTCTACCGCGGCGCGGGCCTGACCCCCTCCTGGACCACCGGCAACGTGATCGAGGAGCAGGTCGCCGCGATCCGCGAGCAGGTCGGCGACAAGCGCGCGATCTGCGGTCTGTCCGGCGGCGTGGACTCCGCCGTCGCCGCCGCCCTCGTCGCACGCGCCATCGGCGACCAGCTGACCTGCGTGTACGTCGACCACGGCCTGATGCGCAAGGGCGAGACCGAGCAGGTCGAGAAGGACTTCGTGGCCGCGACCGGCGTCAAGCTGGTCGTCGTGGACGCCGAGGAGCGCTTCCTGACCGCGCTCAAGGGCGTCAGCGAGCCCGAGGAGAAGCGGAAGATCATCGGCCGCGAGTTCATCCGCGTCTTCGAGCAGGCGCAGGCCGAGATCATCGCCGACGAGGGCCCGGCCGTGGAGTTCCTGGTCCAGGGCACGCTCTACCCGGACGTGGTCGAGTCCGGCGGCGGCACCGGCACCGCCAACATCAAGTCGCACCACAACGTCGGCGGCCTCCCCGAGGACCTCGAGTTCCAGCTCATCGAGCCGCTCCGCAAGCTGTTCAAGGACGAGGTCCGGATGGTCGGCCAGGAACTGGGCCTGCCCGAGGAGATCGTCCAGCGCCAGCCCTTCCCGGGCCCCGGCCTCGGCATCCGCATCGTCGGCGAGGTCACCAAGGAACGCCTGGACCTGCTCCGGGACGCCGACGCCATCGCCCGCGAGGAGCTGACCGCGGCCGGCCTCGACCGGGACATCTGGCAGTGCCCGGTGGTCCTGCTCGCGGACGTCCGCTCGGTCGGCGTCCAGGGCGACGGCCGCACCTACGGCCACCCGATCGTCCTGCGCCCGGTCTCCTCCGAGGACGCCATGACCGCCGACTGGTCGCGGCTGCCGTACGAGGTCCTCGCCCGTATCTCGACCCGGATCACCAACGAGGTCCGGGACGTCAACCGCGTCGTTCTCGACGTGACGTCGAAGCCGCCGGGCACCATCGAGTGGGAGTAGTCCCGCTTCTGAAGATCACGTCCGCTTGAGAGTGCGCACCGGCTCTCCGGGCTTCCAGACCTGGGTGACCAGGTACGTCTCGTCCTCGACGTAGGTCCGCACGACCTCCGTCAGCTCGGTGCGGAAGAGGTGGAACGGCTGCGGCGGTTCCACCTCTTCGACGTATGCCGCCCTGGCCGCGCCGCCTTCGACCTCGAACGCCCGGCCGCCGATCCGCACGTCCCCGCTGTCCACGTCGGCTCCCGGATTCGCCTGGAGCGCGAAGCGCGGATCGCGCAGCAGGTCGAGGACCTTAAGGGAGTTCGGCATCATGCCGAGCCACAGCTCTCCGCCCAGGAAGCGGACCTCCAGGCCGGACGTGCGGGGGGACCCGTCCCTGCGCAGGGTCGCGAGGACATGGTGCCGGTAGGCGCCGAAACGCTCCTCGGCGAGCGCTGCCAGTTCGGGTGCCGCGGTGGTGAAGGCTGCCCAGTTCATACGTGCCAGATCCATACGCCTCAGTCTCACCGGCAAACCGGACAACTTCTGTCGTGTATTCGCTGCGTACGTCATCTTTACAAAACAGCTCTGCCCTTTTGCGCTGACCGGCGGTAACTTCCGGCCCGTACAGCAATTCCCCCGCTGGAGGACCTATGCACGGGCCCACGCCGCCCCTGCCGCTGCCCACCGGCCAGCTGCAGTTCGCCATGCCGCCGATGCACGACTCGGTCGAGGACGAACGCCGGCACCGCAAGGAGCGGCTCGCGGGCGCCCTACGAATCTTCGGGCGCGCCGGATTCGAGGACGGGGTGTCGGGCCACATCACCGCGCGCGACCCCGAGTTCACCGACTGCTTCTGGGTCAACCCGTTCGGGATGCCGTTCAAGCACGTCACCGTCAGCGACCTCGTCCTCGTCAACCAGGACGGGCAGGTGGTCGAGGGCCGCTACCACGTCAACCAGGCCGCGTTCACCGTGCACGCCCAGGTCCACGCCGCCCGCCCCGACGTCGTCGCCGTCGCCCACTGCCACTCCGTGCACGGCCGGGCCGTCGCCGCGCTCGGCGACCTCATCGACCCCCTCACCCAGGAGAGCTGCGCCTTCTACGAGGACGTGGCGCTCTACGACGCCTACACCGGCGTCACCGTCGACGCCGAGGAGGGCCGCCGTATCGCCGGGGCCCTCGGCTCCCGCAAGGCGCTCGTCCTGCGCAACCACGGACTGCTCACCGTCGGGGACTCGGTGGACGCGGCGGCCTGGTGGTTCCTGTCGCTCGAGCGGTCCTGCCAGGTGCAGCTGATGGCGAAGGCGGCCGGCCGTCCCCTCCTCATCGACCACAAGCAGGCC
Source organism: Streptomyces sp. NPDC005728 (assembly GCF_040630895.1). Lineage (NCBI taxonomy): Bacteria > Bacillati > Actinomycetota > Actinomycetes > Kitasatosporales > Streptomycetaceae > Streptomyces > Streptomyces sp. NPDC005728. Next base: position 40,101 of record NZ_JBEXYL010000071.1, on the reverse strand, counting down.
GTGGCCACCCGCGAACAGCTCGGCGGCGACCTCGTGGCCTGGATCAACTACCAGCCGCTGTGGCAGGACATCAGCCGCGGCGAACCGGACCTGCTCAGCTGAAGCCTCTGAGTACTGCCGCCTTGGTCGTCGCGAACTCCTCGTCCGTGAGCACCCCGTCGCGGTGCAGCTCGCCCAGCTCCCGCAGCCGGCGCAGCAGTACGTCGTGGTGGGCGGCCTGCGCCGGCACGGCGACCGGCGGCCGGGCCCGGTCCGCGAGCGCGCCGCCCGTGCGCGTGGAGGGATGCGGCAGCCGGGCGGTGACGGCCGCCGCGACCAGCGCGGTCAGCAGGTCGCGCCGGACGCTGCCCCACAGGTCGAGGGTGTAGGGGTCCCGCTCGGGCGGCAGCTTGGAGAACGCCGTCTCCCGGGTCACGAACCGCAGGAAGCCGTCCTCGAAGCCGGAGTTGGGCAGCCACTCGACCTGGACCAGGTCGCCGAGGCCGATGATCCGTGGTCCGGTCGCGCGCTTGACCCGGTCCGAGGTGTCGGCCCAGTCGATGCGCACCTGGGAGCCGTCGAAGGAGACAGTGCCGTCGGAGGACCGCACCGAGACCGGCACCGGCGGCCCCGCCAGCAGATAGGCCGCCGTGGGCTCCTTGGGGACCTGGTCGAGCAGCAGCGCGTGCCGGATCTCCTCGGCGACGAACTCGGCGGCCCCGCCGCGGTCCGCGTCCACGGCCAGCCGGTAGGGGTCGGCCGCCTCCGGCAGCCGGCCGCCCGTGGCCTGGAGCAGCGGGTCGGCGCCCTCGCGCAGCCGCATCCGCAGTCGGCCCCGCTTGCGCTGGGGTTCGTAGCCGACGCCGGACACCGCTTCCAGCGGTACGGCGATCTCCCCGTACGTCTGCCGGAACAGCGGTACGGAACGGTGGAGTCCGGGGGTGATCCGGATGGTGCTGCCGTCGAACGCCCAGGTGCCGTCCCGCTGGATGATCTCGGCCATACGGTGATTCTCGCAGCCGGGTCAACACGGCGGCCTCGACTTCACCCGCAGTGACCCGTCCCGGCGGGCCCCGACTGCCTCGGGTAGGGCACAATTCGCTCTCGACACTGGGGAGTTGCACGGCTGCGGGAAGGCCCACACCGAGGGCCGCCGGCCGTGTCTCGGACCGAAGGGAAGGCGGGCGTCGGGCGTGGCGGTGCAGGAGGCGCGACAGGGCGTGGCAACGGGTGCCGACGGGGCGCACGGGGGCGGCTGCGCCTGCGGGGACTGCCCGCACGGGGCCCGTGAGGGGCACCGGCGGGCCGTCGCCGCGTTCCTGCGCGCCCGCGACGAGTTCGCGGCCGGGCAGGGCCTGCCGACGGCCGTGGCGCACTCCGCCTCCGCCTCCCGCCAGTGGGTCTCGGAGGAACTGACCCAGCAGGCGGAGGCTGTCGCCGAACGGGGCCGGGCAGAGGGCGAGGCCTGGCTCGCCCGGCTGTGGCTGCGCACGGTCTGCGTGGTGTGGGGCGCGGTCGTCGCCCTGCTGCTCGCCGAGTCGCTCACCGCGATCGGCGCGGGCTGGACCAGCGCCCGTACGGCCGCGCTGCTCGCCGCGCTCGTCGTCGCGGGAGCCCTGACCGCCGCCTCCTGGTTCCACCGGGCACGCGGGGGAGTGCTGGCCCCGGTGATCGGCGAGGACAACCGGATGTCCACCTCGCGTACGGTGGCGGCCGGTTGGGTGCTGCTCGTCGCCTACGCGGTCCTGCTGCTGGCGGGCCGCCTGGCCGCAGCTTCCGACCACGCCGAACGCGATGTGCTGGTCTCCGGCCTCGACCTCGCGCGCGGGGCGGGCGTGGTGACCGTCCTCGCCGTGGTGTGCGGCATCGCCGTGCTGGTCCGGCGGGTGGTCGGCCTGCGCATCCTCGGCCTGCGGCTGCAGAAGGTGCCGGCCTCCCGGCCGCGCGCCGCCGACCTGCTGACCGACGACTCCGGCCGGGGGGCCTTCGCCGATCTCCAGTACGTCGTCATCAGCGCCGTCGCCCTGCTCTTCGCCGCCGTCCGGCTCGCCCGCCGCCCCGACCAGCTGCCCGACCTGCCGTGGGGTCTCGCGGTCGTGGTCCTGATCTCGGCCGCGACCTACCTGGCCGGCAAGTACGCCGAGGGCGGCCGGCCGGTGATCCTCTCCGTGGTCCGCGCCCGTGAGCCCGGAGACCTGGACGGGCCGATCCGCACCGGCGACGACATCGAGATCCGCGGTACCGGTTTCGTCCCGCCGGGCGCCCAGAGCGCCGACCGGCTCTCCCGCGTGGTCGTGCGCATCGGCTCCGTCGACGTCCATGTCCCGCTCGTCCCCGTTGCCGGAGGCTTCCGCAACCCCACGGACAACGTCCTGACCGTGCCCGTACCGGCCGAGGTCGAGCCCGGGTCGGTGGAGGTACAGGTGGTCACCGCGGCCGGGGTGGCGACCAACCGGTGCATCGTCCACGTGACCGAGTGAGAGCGGGAGAGCGCCCCTCTCCCGCACGGGACCCGAAATCCGCAAAAACGCCCGGGAGAGGGTTGAACCGACCCCGTCGGTCGTACGTATCGTCGAGTGAGGGGTGGCACGGCGGGCGAGAGGCGGCTTACAGCGATGACTCACGGCATTCGGACGGACACTGACACGTCCTACCTCAACCGCAGTGGCGACTGGCGGGACACCGCCACCCGCTACGCCCTCCTTCCCCTTCGCGTCTTCCTCGGCGTCACCTTCATCTACGCCGGCCTGGACAAGCTCACCGACAGCGCCTTCCTGAAGTCCGGCGGCGCGGGCTCGATCGGTGACACGATGCGCGCGGCCCGCGACTCCGCCGCCATCCCGGCCTTGATCGACATGGCCCTGAAGAACCCGGTCGGCTTCGGCTATGGCATCGCCCTCGGCGAGCTGGCCGTCGGTATCGGCACCCTGCTCGGCCTGCTCGGCCGACTGGCCGCCCTCGGCGGCGCCCTGATCTCGCTGAGCCTGTGGCTGACCGTCAGCTGGGCCACGACGCCCTACTACTACGGCAACGACCTCGCCTATCTGATGGCCTGGCTGCCCCTCGTCCTGGCCGGTGCCCCCTACCTCTCCCTGGACGCGGCCTGGCGCACCCGGCGCCGCCGGCGGACCGGCGGCTACCGCTAGGGCCCAGGGCCTGCCCGGCGGATCGGGCCGGCTTCAGCCAACGGTGCCTCATCAGCGCAGACGGGCGCGCCGGACCCCGCGATTCCGGCACGATCCGCCGGACAGGCCTTAGCCGCTCTCGGTACCGCGCCGTCTGCGTAGGCCCCGTGCCACGACCGCCGCGACACCGGCCAGGAAGAGCCCGCCCGCCACCAACGGGACGACGGCGAACCACGGGGTGTCCCACAGCCCGGCCGCGTCACCGGCGTAGACGACGCCGGCGGCGGCGAGGAAGAGACCGGCGACCAGCTTCCCGGGCTGGAACTCATGACGCAGCACGGCTGACCTCCACCTGTCCGACGCCCACCCGGAGACCGAGCTCGAGCGTGCCGGCGTCCTTGCCGCCCTTGACCGGCGACAGCGTCACCTCCTTGTGCCTGCCCGGCTCCACGTCCACGTCCTTCCTGTTGTCATCGGGCAACCGGACGTCGCCCACCCCCACGTCGATGCTCATCCGCACGGTCGCGTCCGCCGGCACGATCACCTTCAGCTCACCCGCCCCCACCTCGGCGTGCGTGGCCACCGTCTGCCCCCGGGCGGTGCGCACGCCGGTCAGGTCCAGGGTGCCGACGCCGGTCCCGAGGTCGTAACCGGACCGCACGTCCGCCGTCGCGGCCGGCTTCCAGGTCGCCTCCTTCCAGTGGGTCGAGATGTCCTTGGGCAGGGCAGTGGTCCCTGCGAGCAGCGCTGCCGTGACGAGCGCCAGGAACACCGACCCGGCCCCCGTCCGCCCCAGGAACGCGCTGAGTGTGATGCCCAGGCCGAAGACCACGAGTGCACAGGCCAGGCCGGTCTGCAGGCTGGTGCCCAGCGGATGCGTGTCCCAGGTCAGCCCGGTACCCAGGCCGCCGGCCAGCAGGGCGAGCAGGAACACCCAGCCGCCGATCCAGCGCGGGCCGCGCGGTCTCGGGGGCGCGGTGCGTGACGGGGGCGGGGAGCCGGGGTGGCTCCAGGGGGTGGGCATGCCGACGTCGACGGCCGTAAGGAGGTCCTGGTCGCGGGTGTCGCCGGGGCCCCACAGATAACCGGTGCCGCCGACATGGGTGCCGTCCTTGAAGATCGGGTCCCGCCACCAGGAGGGGTAGCTGGTGACGACCGGCGGGGCCTGGGCCTCCGGCGGGGCGTCGGCGGCGGCCTGCGCGGCGAGCGGGTCGGGGCCGGGGGCGCCGCGGCGCCGCGACCAGTACCCGGCGCCGGCCAGCAGCAGGGAGAGCACCACGGCGAAGGTCAGCACCCCGCCGTTCCTCAGCATCGTCAGGAACGTCCCGCAGCCGACCAGGGCGAACAGCACGGCGGCCAGCGCCTGGCCGTCGACCCGTCCCGTCAGCAGCTTGCGGACCTCGTTCTCCTCTTCCTCCTCGTAGGGCACGAGGAGCCAGGCGAAGCCGTAGAAGATGAGGCCGATGCCGCCGGTCGCGGCGAGCACGGCCAGGGTGATCCGGAAGATCACCGGGTCCATGTCGGTCTGCCGCCCGAGCCCGGCACACACGCCCGCGATCATCTTGTGCCGACGGTCGCGCCGGAACCGGCCGGGGGCCTCGGCACCGCCCTGATCCTGTGCCGCTCCCGTCTCTCCTGCTGCTCCCGTCTTTCTCGTCGCTCCCGTCTCTTCTGCCTTTCCCGGCTCTCCTGCCGCTCCCGTCGCGGCGGGCGCGGCATCCGTCGGCCCGGTGCCCGGGGCCGGGCGCGGGCCGGAGCCGGGTCCCGGACCCGTCGCGGCGTGCTCGTGATCCGTCATGCGTCCATGGTGACGGCCCGTCCGCCGCGACGGCAGTCGGGATGACCCTGGGCGAACCCTGAGATCTGCCCTGAGACGGGACGGGGAGGTGTTCGACGGCCGGTCGGCGGCCGGTTCGGACGACCGGCGCGAAGATCAGGGGAGTCTAAGGGGCCGACCCTGATGCCCTGAACGGACGGCCGTGTGACCATCGATGACATGCCGGAAGCCGCAGCACTGCCACTCGAAGACCCGCGGCCGCCGCGCAAGCTCTACCGCAGCAGCGACGGCCGCTGGCTCGGCGGAGTGGCGCGGGGTCTCGCGGGGCACCTCGGGCTGCCCGTGATCTGGGTCCGGCTGGCCTTCGTCGGCCTGTTCATGGCCAACGGACTCGGCGCGCTGCTGTACGCGGCGTTCTGGTTCTTCGTCCCGCTCGGCGTCGGCGGCGTCGGTGGGCACAAGCCGCCGCCGGTCGCCACCGAGACCGGTCCGGGCGGCCGCCGTCGACTCCTGACCCGCAAGCCGGACAAGGGCCAGATCGTCGCCCTGCTCCTCATGGTCATCGTGTCCATGGTGTTCGTGGGCAGCGTCAACCTGAGCAGCGCGGCCAAGGCGTATCTGCTGCCCGCCGTCCTGGTCGCGGCCGGTGTCGCCCTCGTCTGGCGCCAGGCGGACAACGCCCGCCGGGCCCGCTGGGTCGAGGTCGGCAGCCGCCGGCGCACACTCACCCTGCTGCGGGCGGGCGCCGGCGTCCTGCTGGTCACCGCCGGTGTCTCGGCCATCTTCGTCATGCAGGGCTCGGCCGCCCACCTCGGCGCGGTCCTCCAGGCCGCGCTCATCGTCCTCGTCGGCATCACGCTGCTCGCCGGTCCCTATCTGGTCCGTATGACCCAGGACCTGTCCGAGGAACGCCTGATGCGCATCCGCGCCCAGGAGCGCGCCGAGGTCGCCGCCCACGTCCACGACTCCGTGCTGCACACTCTCACCCTGATCCAGCGCAACGCCGACAACGCGAACGAGGTGCGCCGCCTGGCCCGCGCCCAGGAGCGGGATCTGCGCACCTGGCTGTACAAGCCGGAGGGCACCGGCAAGGACGAGGCCGACGAGCCGGACACGGTCGCCGAGGCGGTGCGGCGCAACGCGGCCGAGGTCGAGGACAAACACGGCGTCCCCATCGAGGTGGTCGTGGTCGGCGACTGCCCGCTCGACGAGCGGACCGGCGCGCAGATGCAGGCCGCGCGCGAGGCGATGGTGAACGCCGCCAAGTACGGTGGCGAGGGCGGTGCCGTACAGGTCTATGCCGAAGTCGAGGGGAAGACGGTGTTCGTGTCCGTCCGCGACCGCGGCCCCGGCTTCGATCTCGACTCGATACCCGCCGACCGCATGGGCGTTAGAGAATCGATCATCGGCCGTATGGAGCGCCACGGCGGCACGGCCCGGCTGCGGGCGGTGCCGGGCGGCGGTACGGAGGTCGAGCTGGAGATGGAGAGGGCGGAGAGGACGTCATGAGCGACGCGACCGAGGCGAACGGTACGGCGGGAGCGGCGGAGCCGGCCGGGTCCGGCCCCGCCGGGGAGCGGCACGTGCGTGTGGTGCTCGTCGACGACCACCGCATGTTCCGCACCGGGGTGCAGGCCGAGATCGGGCAGACCGCCGAGACCGGTGTGGAGGTGGTCGGCGAGGCCGCCGACGTCGACCAGGCGGTCACGGTCATCACCGCGACCCGGCCCGAGGTGGTGCTTCTCGACGTGCACCTGCCGGGCGGCGGCGGGGTCGAAGTGCTGCGCCGGTGCGCCGCGTTGATGGCGGACGCCGAGCGGCCCGTCCGTTTCCTCGCGCTGTCCGTCTCGGATGCGGCGGAGGACGTGATCGGCGTGATCCGGGGCGGCGCCCGCGGCTATGTCACCAAGACCATCACCGGCACCGACCTGGTCGACTCGGTCTTCCGGGTGCAGGAGGGCGACGCCGTCTTCTCCCCGCGCCTGGCCGGGTTCGTCCTGGACGCCTTCGCCTCCACCGACGCCCCGCCGGTCGACGAGGACCTGGACCGCCTCACCCAGCGCGAGCGGGAGGTGCTGCGCCTCATCGCCCGCGGCTACGCCTACAAGGAGATCGCCAAGCAGCTGTTCATCTCGGTGAAGACGGTCGAGTCCCATGTCTCGGCGGTCCTGCGCAAGCTCCAGCTGTCCAACCGCCACGAGCTGACCCGCTGGGCGACGGCCCGACGGCTGGTCTGACCGCCCGCCCGGCTGCGGCCCTCAGACGACCCGCGTAGCCCCTGCGAACGGCATCTGGTCGATGGGCGCCAGCCGGACCGGTGCCGACGGGTTCGGGGCGTGGATCATCTGGCCGTTGCCGACGTAGATGCCGACGTGGCTGATGCCGGAGTAGAAGAACACCAGGTCACCGGGCTGGAGTTCGGAGCGGGAGACCCGTCGGCCCGCGTTGATCTGGGCGTAGGTCGTGCGCGGCAGGGAGATGCCGGCCGAGCGGTAGGCGGCCTGGGCCAGGCCCGAGCAGTCGAAGGCGTTCGGGCCGGTAGCGCCCCACACATAGGGGCTGCCGAGCTTCTGGTAGGCGTAGGCGACGGCCGCCGCCGCGCGGGAGTCGGAGGCGGCGACGGTCCCCGCCTGCTCCAGGGCCGCCCGGACGTCCGAAGCCGATCGTGAGGCGTGCCCCGGAGTCGCGCCGTCGCCGGTGACCTCGGCCCGCTGCGGCGAAGTGAGCCGGGCCAGCAGCTCGCGCGCCTGAGCCAGCTTCCCGGTGATCGTCTTCTTCTGCTGCCGCAACTCCGCCTGCCGCGACCGCAGCGACTTCAGCTCGACGCGGGCGGCGCCGCGCAACTGCTCGATCTCCCGCAGCTGTTCGCGTACCCCCGCCACCGCCTTGGCCTGCCGCTCGCCGGCCCGCTCCGCGAACTCCGCCTTGTCCAGATACCGGTCGGGGTCACTGGACAACGCCAGCTGCCAGGCGGGGTCGATCCCGCCCTCGCGGTACTGGGTCGCGGCCAGCGAACCCAGCGCGTCCCGGTCCGTGTTGAGCTTCTGCTGCTTGCGGGCGGTCTCGTCGCGCAGCGAGTTCAGCCGCCGCTGGGCCGTGACCGCCTTCTCCTTCGCCCCGTTGTACGTCTCGGTGGCGGTCTCCGCCTCCTGGTACAGCTTGTCCACCTTGGCCTTCACCTGTGCCGGGGTCAGCTCCGGCGCGGCGTTGGCCGCTCCTTCGAAGGCCGTTGCGGTGGCCGCGCCCGCCAGGGCGAGGGTGGCGGCCGTGCGGGCCGTGTTCCCGCCGAGCGAGCGCTGTCGGGGCTTGCGGTGCGCTGCCACCTGGACCGTCACGTCCTTCCGTGGGACTCGTGCGACCGAGCGAGCGGTCGATGCGTCCGGCGGCGGCCCGCACAGGGGAAGCGGGCCGCCGCCGGACCTTTCTCGGCGGTGGTGGCCGACGGCCGCCCCTGGCCCGGGCGGCGGTGGGGAGCCGGTCACCTGGGGGAGGACGCTAGGCCTGCCTGTGACAGGCAGGTAACGCGGAGTGCAGAACTGGCTTTGACCGATCGAGGTGTGACCGTATGTGACCGAGATTCGAGGTCGGAGGCGTCGCCTTCACGCAGCGTGGTGACCGATGCGCGCAATGCGGGACACGCGGGAGCCGCGTGGTGCTATGGGGCGCATATATGCAAGATCCACGGATCCGGCGGCGAGCCCGGTGAAGGGAGCCTCAAGCGCCCTTCACTAGGCTCCGGGCCCATGGACGTACTCATCCATCTTTTCGTCGGCGTGCACATCATCGGCATCGCCGCGCTGCTCGGTGGTTTCCTCACCCAGATGAAGGCGATAGGCCAGGGCACAGCCCGCTTCGTCCCCGGAATGCTGCATGGCGCGCTGGCCATGCTGGGCACCGGCGTGATCCTGGTCGGCCTGAACCAGGCCGACGACCACCACGTCAACACCGTCAAGATCGGCCTGAAGCTGGCCCTGCTGATCGTGATCCTCGGGCTGGTCTACGTGAAGCGCGACGAGGAGAAGGTGGACAAGGGCGCCTTCGGGCTGGTCGGCCTGCTGACCGCGGCGAACATCTTCATCGCCGTGCTGTGGACCTGACGCTCAGCGCCGTCCGCTGATCCCTCCACGGACCGCGAGGGCCGCGCCGGCCGCGACCACCAGCCACGCCGCCACCGCCCCCCACACCAGCACCCGCCCCAGCCCCTTCAACGACCCGATGCCCAGGGCGGCCGCGACCGACAGCGTGGCCGCCCCGGTCATCCCCAGCGGGAACACCGTCGCCCACCGCCGGATGTCGTAGCGCAGCCGCGGCCGGGCCACCTCGGCGGCCAGCAGGACCACGCACAAGGCCAGATCCAGGACGAGCAGCGCGACCGTCACGTTGCGCAGCACACCCCGGTCGTCGTCGTTCCACAGGTACAGCCGCGCACTGTCGGCGGAGAGCAGCTTCGCCCCGGCCAGTGCCGAGATGCCGAGCGCTCCGCCTGCGATCCACTGGTCCCCGGCCGCCTCGAACACCTGCCGCCGATCGAAGTGCCGCAGTGCGAGGACGTAGAGCACCAGGCCCAGCCAGAACAGCACCAGCGCGGCACGCGCGAGCCATGCCGTCGTCTCGGCCGCGGCCAGCGTGGCCGCCAGCACCGCCGGCCCCTGTGTGGCCACGCAACACAGGAACACCGCTCCCGGCATGCGCCGCTTCCAGTGCCCCACGACGAGGAACAGCAGCACCGGCCACAGCACCACCGCCACCACCAGCAGCACCTCGGCCAGGGTCTGCCGGCCGAGCGCCGAGAACCGGGTGCCGAGCACCGCCGTGGCGGCGACGGCGGTGAGCGCGCCCGGACTCTCCGCCGCGGCCACCCATCGCTGCCGCTGCATCAGCAGCCGTACGAGAAAGTCGGCGGCCAGCGCCACCCAGGCGACGCAGGCCGGCCAGAGGAAGACCCGGGACAGCGTCTCGTCGCCCGTCAGGTGCAGGCCCACCGAGACGATGCCGGTCGCCATGACGGCGGCTCCTGCCGCCGGCGGACGCTCCGCCCACCACGCACGCAGACCTGAGATGCCGGGCATGCGCCCGATGCTAGGGAGCCGAGCGGGCCCGGCGAGGAGGGCACGCGCGCGTGGGGCTCGAAAAGAGGACGGTCAGGCCGGCCGGACCACGCTGTGAATGATCGATTCGCCCCCGTGGAAGACGGACTCCTCGCGGATGTACGCGCCGGGCCGCGGGGCATGGATCATCATCCCGTTGCCCGTGCAGAGGCCGACGTGGCTGTGGTCGCCGTGGAAGAAGACCAGGTCACCGGGGTGCGCGTCGGCGAGGGAGACCGGGGTGCCCGCGGCGGCCTGGTCGCGCACGGCACGGGGAAGGGTGACACCGGCGGCCTTCCAGGCGGCCTGGGTGAGGCCTGAGCAGTCGTAGGAGCCGGGGCCGCTGGCCCCGTTCACGTACGGCTTGCCGATCTGGGCGCGGGCGAAGGAGACCGCCTTCTCGGCCCTGGAGGCCTGCGCGCCCGAGGACCCGTACGACCGCGGCTCGGCCCCCTCCTGCGTCCGCTGCTCCGGCGCGGCCGGCCGAGCCTGCTCCCGGTCCGTCAGCCGGGACAGCAGCTCGCGGGCGGAGGCGAGCTTCTTCTGGACGACGGCCTTGGCGCTCTTCGGGTCACGCGGCGACGGGGTTCGGGTCTCGTCCGGCCTCCCGGCCGGCGCCTCCTGGCTCCAGACGGGGGCCGCCTCCGTGCTTCTGGCGGTCGGTGCCGCCGCGCTCCTGTCGGCCTGTGTCTCCGGGGCCCTGTCGGCCTGCGGCTCCAGGCTCCGGGCGGTCTCCTGCCGCTTCTTCACGGTCGAGGCCAGCCGGTCCATCAGCCGGTTCTGGTCGAAGTAGTCCGGCGAGGGCTCCGGCTGCTCCTGCGGCGCGTCCGCGAACAGGGTCTTCCCGCGCGGGTCTTCCCGCCGCCCCCGCTGTCGCCCGGCCCGCTCCGTGGCCTCCTCGGACCGCTCGGCCGCGGAGTCCGCCCGGCGGTACAGCTCGTCGATCTTCTTCTCGATCTCCTCCACGCTCGGCCTGCCGTCGTCGGCGGGGGCGGCCTCGGCCGTCTGGGACAGTACGGCCACGGAGGTGAAGGCGGCGGTGGCGAGGGCGGGCGTGTGCAGGCCCGGTCCGAGGGTTCCGCCGGGGCGCGGCTTGCGGTGCGACGCCAAGAGAGGCGACTCCTTCCAATGTGCCGCCTACCGAGTTAGCTGTCGGGTTCGGGCGGGTGGTTCGGAAGGGTTGCCCTACGGCGTCGTCCCGGGCGGGAGTCGGCCGATTCACCCCGGGATCGGTGGGTCCCCGGCTCCGGCTGCCACGTAGGGCGCACCGGACTCGGCGGAGGCCGCGGCGCTCGGCGACGTTCGCCGGAAGGGGGTCGTGCGGCCTGACGGCAACCTAGCCAACTCGTGTGACTCCTGTGAAGGTTGGTGTGCCATATGTCCGATACATTTCCGTGACCTGAGGCTGTTTTCATACAGGCGTGACAAGACGCTTCCGCAGCGTGAGGGCCTGATCGGCGCGGAACTGCGCGATGACCGACCGCTCGGGAGCGGTGATCAACCCTCCGGCGATCCGGCCATGTTCCCGGGGTGGCGGCCGGTTGTCGGTGCGGCGCCCTAGACTCGGAGAGCGATGAGCAGCCTCTTTGACGACAGCTTCCTGGCGGACCTCCAGCCCCCTCGCGGGCGCGAGGAGGAGCCCCCGCCGCCGCCCGAGGACGATCACGCTCCGGAGCCGCTTGCGGACGATCTGTTCGGCGGGAAGTTCGACGTGCCGCCGGACCGGGACGCGTACTACCGCGACGGCGCCCCGCGCCCCGCGATCGACGCGGCAGCGCTCCTGGAGGGGCTGAACGAGAACCAGCGCGCGGCGGTCGCCCACGCCGGCTCCCCGCTGCTCATCGTCGCCGGCGCAGGTTCCGGCAAGACCCGTGTGCTCACCCACCGCATCGCCCACCTGCTCGCCGAGCGGAACGTGCACCCGGGCCAGATCCTCGCGATCACCTTCACCAACAAGGCCGCGGGCGAGATGAAGGAGCGCGTCGAGCAGCTCGTCGGTCCGCGCGCGAACGCGATGTGGGTCATGACCTTCCACAGCGCGTGCGTCCGGATCCTGCGGCGCGAGTCGAAGAAGCTCGGCTTCACGTCGAGTTTCTCCATCTACGACGCCGCCGACAGCAAGCGCCTGATGGCCCTGGTCTGCCGCGACCTGGACCTCGACCCCAAGCGCTTCCCGCCCAAGTCCTTCAGCGCCAAGATCAGCAACCTCAAGAACGAGCTGATCGACGAGGAGGACTTCGCCGCCCAGGCCACCGACGGCTTCGAGAAGACCCTCGCCCAGGCCTACGCGCTCTACCAGTCGCGGCTGCGCGAGGCCAACGCGCTCGACTTCGACGACCTGATCATGACGACGGTCAACCTGCTGCGCGCCTTCCCGGACGTCGCCGAGCACTACCGCCGCCGCTTCAGGCACGTCCTGGTCGACGAGTACCAGGACACCAACCACGCCCAGTACGCCCTGGTGCGCGAACTGGTCGGCACGGGCGACCGCGCCGGCGAAGCAGACGTCCCCCCGAACGAGTACGACCTCCCGCCCGCCGAACTGTGCGTGGTGGGTGACGCGGACCAGTCGATCTACGCCTTCCGCGGCGCGACCATCCGCAACATCCTCCAGTTCGAGGAGGACTACCCGAACGCGACGACGATCCTGCTGGAGCAGAACTACCGCTCCACGCAGACCATCCTGTCCGCCGCCAACGCGGTCATCGAGCGCAACGAGTCCCGCCGCCCGAAGAACCTGTGGACCAATGCCGGCCAGGGCGCACGGATCACCGGCTACGTCGCCGACACCGAGCACGACGAGGCCCAGTTCGTCGCCGACGAGATAGACCGCCTCACGGACGCGGGCGAGGCAAAGTCCGGGGACGTCGCCGTCTTCTACCGCACCAACGCCCAGTCCCGTGTCTTCGAAGAGGTCTTCATCCGCGTCGGCCTGCCCTACAAGGTGGTCGGCGGCGTCCGCTTCTACGAGCGCAAGGAGGTCCGGGACGTCCTGGCCTACCTGCGCGTCCTCGCCAACCCCGAGGACTCGGTGCCGCTGCGCCGCATCCTCAACGTCCCCAAGCGGGGCATCGGCGAGCGCGCGGAGGCGATGATCGACGCCCTCTCCCAGCGTGAGAAGATCAGCTTCCCGCAGGCCCTGAAGCGCGTGGACGAGGCCTACGGCATGGCCGCGCGGTCGACGAACGCCGTCAAGCGGTTCAACGTGCTGATGGAGGACCTCCGGACGATCGTCGAGTCCGGCGCCGGACCGGCCACGGTCCTGGAGGCCATACTGGAACGCACCGGTTACCTGGCCGAGTTGCAGGCCTCGACCGACCCCCAGGACGAGACCCGCATCGAGAACCTTCAGGAACTCGCGGCCGTGGCCCTGGAGTTCGAGCAGGAGCGCGGCCAAGGCGCAGCGACATCCGGGACTGCCGCCCCGGGCGGCACGCTGTCCGACTTCCTGGAGCAGGTCGCCCTGGTCGCCGACTCCGACCAGATCCCGGACGAAGAGGACGGCGACGGCGTCATCACCCTGATGACCCTGCACACCGCCAAGGGCCTGGAGTTCCCGGTGGTCTTCCTGACCGGCATGGAGGACGGCGTCTTTCCGCACATGCGCGCCCTCGGCCAGAACAAGGAGCTGGAGGAGGAGCGGCGCCTGGCGTACGTCGGCATCACGCGCGCGCGGGAACGGCTCTACCTCACGCGGTCGGCATTGCGCAGCGCCTGGGGACAGCCGTCGTACAACCCGCCCTCCCGATTCCTGGAGGAGATCCCGGCCGCCCATGTGGAGTGGAAGCGGACGGGTGCGACCGCACCGGTGTCCTCCGGGCCGGCCTCCGGGATCGCGGCCTCGCTGTCCTCGTCCCGTTCCCGGTCGTCGGCGGCCGGCGCGTCCGGGTTCGCCACACGGCGGACCACGGAGAAGCCGGTGGTCGCCCTGGCGGTCGGGGACCGCGTGACCCACGACCAGTTCGGCCTCGGCACGGTCGTCGCGATCAAGGGCACGGGTGGGAACGCGGAGGCGACGATCGACTTCGGGGACGCCAAGCCGAAGCGGTTGCTGCTGCGGTACGCGCCGGTCGAGAAGCTGTAGACGATCTGAGCCCCGCCGGATCGATCGGCGGGGCTCGCTTCGTGCGGGCGGCTCAGGTCGGGTCCAGGCCGTGGCTGCGCAGCCACGGCAGTGGGTCTATGGCCGCCCCGCCCGCGGGCCGTACCTCGAAGTGCAGGTGCGGGCCGGTGGAGTTGCCCGAGTTGCCGGAGTAGGCGACCGGCTCGCCGGCCTTCACGGTCGTACCGGAGGCGACGCGGTAGCTGGAGAGGTGGCAGTACCAGGTCTCCGTGCCGTCCTTCGCCGTCACGATCATCATGTTGCCGTAGGCGCTGTTCCACTTGGTGGAGACGACGCCGTCGGTGGCGGACATCACCGTGGTGCCGTACGAGACCGGGAAGTCGATGCCCGTGTGCACGGACATCCAGTTCACACCGGCCTGGCCGAAGTAGGCGCTGAGCCCCCGCTGGGTGACCGGCACAGCGAACTTGGGGCGCAGGCGCTCCTTGAGCGCCGCGGCCGCGGCCGCCTTCTTCTGCTGCAGCTCCTGCTGCGCCTTCAGGTCGATGCGCTCCTGCGTACGGCTCGCCCGGTCGGCGAAGTCGTCGGCGCCGGCGGAGAGGGTCCGGAGCTGGGCGTCCAGCTTGCTGTTGGCGACGGACGGCTTCACCGCGTCCGCGTCCGGGGCGGCGGCGGTGGTGTCCTTGTCGCCGTCACCGGTCAGGCTGCCGACGGAGGCGGCGGCGATCCCCGCGACCCCCATCACACAGGCCGAGGGCACCGCGACGGTGAGCAGCGCCGACCGCTTGGGGGGCGTACGGCGCCGGGAACGCGCCGCGCTGCGGGAGCCCGCGCGGGTCGGCGGAGCCGGGGTGGCCTCTTCCTGGTCGTCGAGCAGGGACACGGCGGGCAGCTCACCCGTGTCACCCAACTCGCCGTTCCCGGCGGGGGTTTCGGCGAAATCGCCGAGTTCGGTGAATTCGGTGAATTCGCCCGGTCCGCCGTGTTCACCGTGTTCGCTGTAGGAGGTTTCCTCGTACGGAACCTGGTCGAAGGCGGCGGTCGCCTGCGGGTCGCCGACCTGCTCGAACGTGGCCGTGGCCTGCTGGTCGAACGGTTCGGCAAGCTGCTCGTGCGGCACGGCCGTGCCGTCGGAGTTCCACTGCGTGGCGTCGTACGCGCCCGTGTCGAACGTCTGGGTGCCCCACTCCCACTGCTGGGTGGGGCCGACGCCGACGGACTGGTCGGGCTGCACCCAGGCGCTCGTGTCCCACTGGCCGCTGATGTCGTTGCCCGTGGGCTGCGCGGGGACCGTCCAGGCGGTGGCGTCGTACACGCCCGAGTCGTAGGCCGCGTGGTGCTGGGCTGCGTACGGGTCGTAGTTCAGGGACTGCCCGGTGCCTGCCTGCCACTGCGTGGTGTCGTACGCGCCGCTGTGCTGCTCGCCGCCGGGGAGAGTGCCGAAGAGCGGGTCGGTGTCGAAGGCTCCGGTGTCGGTGGCGCTGCCCGCAAAACCGCTGGCGTCGTAGCCGCCGTACGTGGTGAGGTCGTCGTAGTGGGCTTCCGGTGCTCCGTACGGCGCGTAGTGCGCGGTGGAGGCGTCGGAAGCCGGAGCCGGGGTGGTCATGATCCCCGACGGGTGACGGTCGTTCACCAACTTCTCTTTCGCCTCGACAACAGGGGCTGCCAGAGCAGTGCGGCGACTGTACCCGGCGGTATACGGGCGCGACAATCTTCGGATGGTTTCGCGTTCGCCGGAAACGGGCATTCGGCCGTGTTTTGGGGGACGACGGGCGCGAGTTTGGCTTTGTGTTCGAGAGATGTTCGATGTCGGATGACGGTGAGTCACCCCTGGACCCGCTGTGCCGCGCCTGTGCGGGTGGCCTGGGTCGCCTGTCCGGCTGCTCCCCTCAGGCCACTGTCAGGCCGTCGCTGAGTCGGTCCTCGAGGTGTGCGGCGTCGAGGGCCTCGCGTATCCCGGCCGCCACGGCAGGGTGCACCGGCAGCGCGAGATGCCCGATCCCGGTCACCCGGACGTTCTGCGCATCCAGGTCGGGATGGTCGATGCAGGCCGTCTCCGGTGGGTCCATCACGGAGTCGAGGTCGCTCCAGAAGCTGACGAACCGGGTGCGGCAGCTAGGTGCGGGCCGGGTCAGCTCCTCGATCACCTCCGAGCCGGGCCGCATCTGCCGCACGATCGGATGGGCGCTGGCCAGCGGCACGGCCCGGGTACCGGAGTGCGGGGTGCCCAGCGTGACGAGCGTGCGCACCCGCAGGTCACCGCCCAGGCGCTGGATGTAGTAGCGGGCTATCAGCCCGCCGAGGCTGTGCCCGACGATGTCGACCTGGCCGCTTCGGGTGCGCTCGCAGATCTCCTCGACGTGCCGGGCCAGCAGCTCGGCCGCGGTGCGTATGTCGCAGGTCAGCGGAGAGTAGTTGAGTGATTCGACGCGCTGCCTGCCGCTGCGGGCGAGGTTGCGGCGCAGCAGGACGAAGACCGAGCGGTTGTCGATGAAGCCGTGCAGCAGGACCACCGGCGGGCCCGGCCTGCCGGGCAGCCGTGCGGCGCCGTCCGGGGCCGGGAGCGCGGGGGAGCGGCGCTCCTGGGTGAGGCCGGTCGGGTACAGCAGCAGGTGACCGGCCAGGATCGCCGCCTCCAGCGCGGTCGCCTTGAGGAGGGTGATGGACAGTTCGGCCAGTCTGCCGGGCCACAGGCGCCGGTAGAACGGGAGGAAGAGTGGCAGTACCCCGGTGACCTTCATGGGCCGACCTCCTGTCGGCACGCGGGGAGACGGCTCGATCCCCCGTGTGCCCTCATGTCCCACCGTGTGATTTCCCCCTCGCTCCGCGCCGTAAAACCGCCGGTTGCGGGATGCTGGAGATAACGTTCGTTCACTTCCTGAGGGTGGCGGAACGTGCCAGATATGCGGTACTTGTCGGTACGGACGGAAGCGGTCGCTTCCGCGGTCGCTTGTTGGAGGCAGTGATGGGTGTGGCAGCCGGCCCGATCCGCGTGGTGGTGGCCAAGCCGGGGCTCGACGGCCACGATCGCGGGGCCAAGGTCATCGCGCGGGCGCTGCGCGACGCCGGTATGGAGGTCATCTACACCGGGCTTCACCAGACGCCGGAACAGGTCGTCGACACCGCCATCCAGGAGGACGCCGACGCGATCGGCCTGTCCATCCTCTCGGGGGCCCACAACACCCTCTTCGCCGCGGTCATCGACCTCCTCAAGGAGCGTGACGCCGCGGACATCCTCGTCTTCGGCGGCGGCATCATCCCCGAGGAGGACATCGCTCCGCTGAAGGAGAAGGGGGTCGCGGCGATCTTCACGCCGGGCGCGACCACCACGGCGATCGTGGAGTGGGTGCGGGAGAACGTGCGACAGCCGGCTGCCTCCGGTGGCTGAACGACCGCCTCCGGCGCTTGAGCGACTGCCTCCGGCGCCTGAGCCGATGGTGCGCTGAGCCGATGGTGCGCTGAGCTGTGGTGGGCGGTCACCGGGGGCTGCCGTCCCCAGCCCCCGCTTCTCAATCGCCGGACGGGCTCCTCCTGCCGGCCGGTGCCAACTCGTCGGCCATCGCCGCCCGCAGCCTCAGCGTGGCCATGAGCCGCTGGAACGCCTCCGCCCAGTACCCGCCGGCCCCCGGCGACGCGTCCTCCCGCTCGTCGGGTATCGCCAGCAGGCCGTCCAGGCGTGCGGCCTCCGCCGGGTCCAAGCAGCGCTCGGCCAGACCCATCACCCCGCTGAAGCTCCAGGGGTAACTGCCCGCGTCCCGGGCGATGTTGAGGGCGTCCACCACGGCCCGGCCGAGCGGGGCGGCCCAGGGGACCGCGCACACCCCGAGCAGCTGGAACGCCTCCGACAGGCCGTGCGTCGCGATGAATCCGGCCACCCACTCGGCCCGCTCACCGGCCTCCAGCGCGGCCAGCAGCTTCGCCCGCTCCGCCAGGGACACCGCTCCGGGTCCGCCGGCCTCCGGTGCCGAGGGTGCCCCGAGCAGCGCCCTGGACCACGTGGCGTCCCGCTGCCGCACCGCCGCCCGGCACCAGGCCGCGTGCAGCTCGCCCTGCCAGCCGTCGGTCACCGGCAGCGCCACGATCTGCTCCGGGGTACGCCCGCCGAGCCGGCCCGGCCAGGTGCCGAGCGGTGCCGCCTCGACCAACTGGCCCAGCCACCACGACCGTTCTCCCCTGCCCGCGGGAGGTTTGGCCGCCACGCCGTCCCGCTCCATGCCCGGGTCGCACTCGGGCGGGGCCTCCACGACGATCGCGGGCGAGTCGCCCGTGCGGTCGACGGCCACACAGGCCGAGGCCCGCACCGCCATCCGCGCGGCGAGCGCCGAGCCCGGCAGCGCGGACAGCAGCTCCGCCGCCGTCGCCCGGACGTTGCGGCTGCGATCTCCCAGGGCCTGCTCCAGGAACGGCTCGTCCCCGGGGGACAGCCCCGTGCGCAGGGAGTCGAGGAACATCAGCCGGTCCTCCGCCCGCTCCGTCGCCCAGGTCGCCGTCAGCAGCTCCCGGGCGAACGCGGGCGTACCATCGCGCAGCGCCGCCAGCAGGGCGACCCGCTCGGCGAACAGGCCCTCCTGCCACAGCCGCTGCACCGCCTCGCCGTCCTCGGGGTCGGGCAGCGCCGTTCCGCCGCCCGGCGCCGAACGCCGGGCGAACCGCCAGTCCTGGTTCAGCCCAGCCAGCCACAGGGCGCGCGGCCCGGCGAACGCCAGCGCCGCCGGCCGCAGGTCGGTCCGGCCCCGGGCGGCGTCCAGCAGCGCGGGCAGGGCCTGCGGAGGTGCCGCGTACCCGTGGGCGTTGGCCGCCGCGAGCCACTGCGGGAGCAACTCCATGAGGTCCGGCGCGCTGCCCCGTCTGCCACCGCCGCCGCTGCGGTCCGCCAGCAGCATCGCGAGCCGGCGCGCCGCGGCGGCGGGCAGCACCGGGCGCGGATCCTCTGGCGCGGGCTCCGGCCGCCGCGCAGCCGGCCCGGCCCGCAGCCCCGCACGCCGCCGCACGGTGGCCACGGCGGCAGCGTCCAGCAGCGCGACGGGGGCTTCCCGCCCGGGCACGGACCTCGCCGAGGGGCGCCGTTCGGTGCCGAGAAGGGCGGTGGTGACGAGGTCTTCCCAGGAGGATGGGGTCAGGGCCTGGCCATCCGCCGCGGTCGAGGTTCCGTTCAACACGATCCCTTGCCTTTCCCTTCGTGCTCTTCGTGTTCTTCGTTCCCCTTGTGTCCTTCGTGTCCCTGAGAGATCGGCCCGGTCAGCACAACGTCACCGGATCGCCAGGGCCCTGCGGCCATGCCGTCAGCGGGGTGAAGCCGCGGTGGCCGCACTCGCCGAAGACGGTGACGGGGGCGCCGCCGGAGAGGGCGATCAGGCGCCACAGGCCCGGGCGGGAGTGAGGGGCCGGTGTGAGCGGGAGCGCCGAGTCCGTGTCGGCGTCGGCCAGTTGCCAGGCGCCCGGCTCCGCCGCCGGTGTCGGTATGACGCGGTCCAGTGTGACCGGGACCGAGTCCAGCCAGGGGTCCTCGCGCAGGGCCTCGCCGTAGCGGGCCGCCGCCTGTGCCGTGGTCGCTCCCGGCGGGCGGAGTGCCGCGGGCGCGGGCGGGGCGTACTGCTCGCCGAGGGCCGCCCGCACCTGTCCGGCGCCGGGGAACACGGACAGCTCGGCCTCCAGCGCCAGGCCCACCGGCAGGGACAGCTCCGGCGCCCGGCCCGCCGCGCCGTAGGAGAGGAGCAGTCGGGTGTGGCCCGACTCGGACCCGTGGAGCCAGATCCGGCGCGTCGTCAGTTTCGGGTCGGCCGTGTCGTACTGGGCGAGGACCAGCCAGCGGTCGCGCACCGGCGGGCCGTCCGCCGGGGCGGGCAGGCCGAGCCGGGAGCGGACCGTGGCCGCGAGGGCGTCCGGCAGCCGCTCGCGGTGCAGCCAGCCCAGGTCCAGGAGGTGGAGGAGCGCGCACTCCTCCAGCAGCCGTGCCGGCCAGCCGGGCCCGGAAGCCGGTATCGCCCCCAACTCCCGCACCCGGGCAGCCAGTCCCGGGGCCTGGGCGTCGACCATGCGGGCCGCCGTCTCGTCCCACATCCCGTACCCGGTCTGTTCGGCCGAGGCCAGGCCGCCGCGCAGCAGGTCCGCCAGGCGCTGCTCCAGCTCCGTCGCCCCCGCCGTGACCCGCTCGGCCCGGCGCTCCGCCCGGCGCCGCGCCGCCTCCGGATCAGCGGACCCGGGCGCGGAACTCCCGCCGCCCTCCGACCGTTTGCTCTCCGCACGCCTGCGTCTGCCCGAGAGCCACTGCTCGGCCCAGTCCGGCGGCTCGGCCACCACCGGCACCGCGCCGTCTTCCGCCGCCCACAGCAGGAGCAGTCCGAGGGCGTGCTTGCACGGGAACTTCCGGCTCGGGCAACTGCACTTGTATGCCGGCCCGGCCCCGTCCGCGAGGTCCACCACCGTCTGGTACGGCCTGCTGCCACTGCCCTTGCACAGCCCCCACACCGTCCCCTCTCCGCTGCCTGCCTCGGACCACGGTCCGGCGGCGCCCAGCTTGCTTCCCGCTTTGCGTGACGAGGCGTCAGGCGCCAGTGCCAGCACCTGCTCCGCGGTCCAGCGCACCCCCTGCTCAGTCATGCCAACGACGGTAGATCCCCCCACTGACAATCCACCCTGCGAGCACGTGTGTGCAGGTCAGAGCGATTGTCAGTGGCGTGGTGCACGGTTGGTGCCAGATCCGAACCGGCCGAGCTGGAGGGGGCCTCAGCCATGACTGTGTCCGTGGAACCGACGTCCGTCGAAGCGAGCGGGAGCAAGGATTCGCAGGCGCTGCGACCGCATGCCGAGCATGCCTTCGCGGCCGAACTCGCCGCGCTGGCCGCCCAGGACGACCGCCCGCGTCCGGAGCGCTGGAAACTGTCGCCGTGGGCGGTGGCGACCTACCTGCTCGGCGACACCCTGCCGGACGGCACGGTGATCTCGCCGAAGTACGTGGGCCCGCGCCGCATCGTCGAGGTCGCCGTCACCACGCTCGCCACCGACCGCGCCCTGTTGCTGCTCGGGGTACCCGGCACGGCCAAGACCTGGGTGTCGGAGCACCTGGCGGCAGCCGTGAGCGGCGACTCGACCCTGCTGGTGCAGGGCACGGCGGGCACGCCGGAGGAGGCGATCCGGTACGGCTGGAACTACGCGCAGCTGCTCGCGCACGGCCCCAGCCGTGACGCCCTCGTGCCCGGCCCCGTCATGCGGGCCATGGCCGAGGGCATGACGGCCCGGGTGGAGGAGCTGACCCGCATCCCGGCCGACGTGCAGGACACGCTGATCACGATCCTGTCCGAGAAGACCCTGCCGATCCCCGAGCTGGGCCAGGAGGTGCAGGCCGTCCGCGGCTTCAACCTCATCGCCACCGCCAACGACCGCGACCGCGGGGTCAACGACCTCTCCAGCGCGCTGCGCCGCCGCTTCAACACCGTGGTGCTGCCGCTTCCGGAGAGCGCGGACGCCGAGGTCGACATCGTCACGCGCCGTGTCGAGCAGATCGGCCGCTCCCTCGACCTGCCGGCCGTGCCCGACGGCATCGACGAGATCCGCCGGGTCGTGACGGTCTTCCGCGAGCTGCGCGACGGCATGACCGCCGACGGCCGCACGAAGCTGAAGTCGCCGAGCGGCACGCTGTCCACCGCCGAGGCGATCTCCGTCGTCACGGGCGGCCTGGCTCTCGCGGCCCATTTCGGCGACGGCGTGCTGCGCTCGGGCGACGTCGCCGCGGGCATCCTCGGCGCCGTCGTCCGCGACCCCGCGGCCGACCGGGTGATCTGGCAGGAGTACCTGGAGACGGTCGTCCGCGAGCGCGACGGCTGGAAGGACTTCTACCGGGCCTGCCGGGAGGTGAGCGTGTGAGCGACGACTCCACGCACGACCCCACGCGGCACAGGGCCCGGGCGATCGGGCCGCTGCTGCTCGGCGTGCGCCACCACGGGCCCGGCTCCGCGCGCGCGGTGCGGGCCGCCCTGGACGCCGCGCGGCCCGGCGTCGTACTGATCGAGGGGCCGCCCGAGGCCGACGTGCTGGTCCCGTTGGCCGCCGACCCGGACATGCGGCCCCCGGTCGCGCTGCTCGCCCATGCCCTGGACGAGCCCGGCCGCTCGGCGTTCTGGCCGCTGGCCGAGTTCAGCCCCGAGTGGGTGGCGCTCCGCTGGGCCCTCGAACAGGGTGCCCCGGCCCGCTTCATCGACCTGCCCGCCACGCACACGCTGGCCTGGGACACCGAGGCGGAGGCGCCGTCCGAAACGGGCACCGAGGACGAGTCGGGTGCTGTGCGGGGCCTGCAGGTGGACCCCCTCGCCGTGCTCGCCGAGACCGCCGGATACGACGACCCCGAGCGCTGGTGGGAGGACGTCGTCGAGCACCGGGGCCCGGGGCAGCGGGACCCCTTCGCGCCGTTCGCCGCGCTGGAGGAGGCCATGACGGCGCTGCGGGAGCGGTACGGCGTCGGCGGGCGGCCCCGCGACCTGGTGCGGGAGGCCCATATGCGGCTCCAGGTGCGCGCAGCGCGCAAGGAGTTCGGGGATGGGGTGGCCGTCGTGTGCGGGGCGTGGCACGTGCCCGCGCTGCGGGAGAAGACCGCCGTCACCGCCGACCGGGCACTACTGAAGGGGCTGCCCAGGACCAAGGCCGACCTGACCTGGGTGCCGTGGACGCACCGCAGGCTGGCCAGGTCGAGCGGGTACGGCGCGGGGATCGACTCGCCGGGCTGGTACGGCCATCTGTTCCGGGCGCAGGACCGGCCGGTCGAGCGGTGGCTGACCAAGGTGGCGGGGCTGCTGCGCGCGGAGGACCGGATCGTCTCCTCCGCGCATGTCATCGAGGCGGTACGGCTCGCCGGGACCCTCGCGGCCATGCGCGGCCGGCCGCTGCCCGGCCTGAGCGAGACCACCGACGCCGTGCGGGCGGTGATGTGCGACGGCTCGGACGTACCGCTGGCGCTGGTGCACGACCGGCTGGTGGTCGGGGACGTGCTGGGGGAGGTCCCGGAGGCGGCGCCGGCGGTGCCGTTGCAGCGCGACCTGGCCCGGGAGCAGCGTCGGCTGCGGCTCAAGCCGGAGGCGCTGGAGCGCGAGCTGGAGCTGGACCTGCGCAAGGAGACCGACGCCGGCCGCAGCAGGCTGCTGCACCGGCTGCGGCTGCTCGGCGTCGGCTGGGGCGAGCCGGCCGAGTCGCGGGGGAGCACGGGCACCTTCCGGGAGACCTGGCGGCTGCGCTGGGAACCGGAGCTGTCGGTGCGGCTCGCCGAGGCGGGGGTGTGGGGGACGACCGTGCTCGCTGCGGCCACGGCCAAGGCGGAGGCGGAGGCGACCACCGCGGGCGCCCTCGCCGAGGTCACCGCGCTCGCCGAGCACTGTCTGCTCGCCGGGCTGCCGGACGCGCTGCCCGTGGTGATGAGGGTGCTCGCCGACCGGGCGGCCCTGGACACAGACGTCGGCCATCTCGCCCAGGCGCTGCCGGCCCTGGTCCGCTCCCTGCGCTACGGCGACGTGCGCGGCACCGGCACCGCAGCCCTGGCCGGTGTCGCCGCGGGCCTGGCGGAGCGGGTCTTCGTCGGACTCCCTCCGGCCTGCGCCGCCCTGGACACGGACGCGGCGGAGGAGATGCGCGGCCATGTCGACACCGTGCACGGCGCCGTGGGGCTCCTGGCGGAGACCCTCACCGGCACGCCGGACACCCGCCACGGAGACCTGCGCGGCCGCTGGCGCTCCGTGCTGCGGACCCTGGCCCTGCGGGACACCGTGCCCGGTGTCGTACGGGGGCGGGCCGTTCGGTTGCTGCTGGACGACGGCGAGCTGGGGCCCGAGGAGGCGGCCCGGCTGATGGGCCTGGTGCTCTCTGCGGGCACACCACCCGCCGACGCGGCCGCCTGGATCGAGGGCTTCGTCGGCGGCGGGGGCGGCATGCTGCTGGTGCACGACGAGCGGCTGCTCGGCCTGGTCGACGCCTGGCTGACCGGGGTCCCGGCGGAGGCGTTCACCGACGTACTGCCGCTGCTGCGGCGCACGTTCTCGGCGTACGAGCCCGGGGTGCGCAGAACTCTCGGCGAACTCGTGCGGCGCGGGCCCGGAGACAACAGCGGCCCGGCCGGCCCGGCGGCAGGACTGCCCGGCTTCGCCGCGGAACCGGACACCGAGCGCGCGGACGCCGTGCTGCCGGTGCTGCGGCTGCTGCTCGGCCTGGACGAGGGGCAGGAGCGCGAGATACCTCACGACAACAGCCTTGCGGGGGTGGGCACATGACAACCAAACGGATGCCGGCCGAGACCGCCGTCGCCGGTCCCGCCGACCCCGCACAAGAGCGGCTGCGGCGCTGGCGGCTGGTGCTCGGCGGCGACCAGGCCGACGGCACCGGATGCGCCCTGTCCGGCCGGGACGCGGCGATGGACGGTACCCTCGCGGCGCTGTACGGCAAGAGGGACAAACCGCAGACCGGACGGGACCGTTCGGCGGGGCTCGGGGTGTCGGCGCCGTCGGTGGCGCGCTGGCTCGGGGACATCCGCACCTACTTCCCCTCCTCCGTCGTCCAGGTCATGCAGCGCGACGCCATCGACCGGCTCGGGCTGGCCTCGCTGCTGCTGGAACCGGAGATGCTGGAGGCGGTGGAGGCCGACGTCCACCTGGTCGGCACGCTGCTCTCGCTCAACAAGGCGATGCCGGAGACGACGAAGGAGACGGCACGGGCGGTCGTGCGCAAGGTGGTCGAGGACCTGGAGAAGCGGCTCGCCACCCGCACCCGGGCCACCCTCACCGGCGCCCTGGACCGCAGCGCGCGCGTCAGCCGGCCGCGCCACCACGACATCGACTGGAACCGCACCATCGCGGCCAACCTCAAGCACTACCTGCCCGAGCAACGCACGATCGTGCCGGAACGGCTCATCGGGTACGGGCGGGCGGCGCAGTCCGCGAAGAAGGAGGTCATCCTCTGCATCGACCAGTCCGGTTCGATGGCGGCGTCCGTGGTCTACGCGTCCGTGTTCGGGGCGGTGCTCGCCTCCATGCGGTCCATCAGCACCCGGCTGGTCGTCTTCGACACCGCGGTCGTGGACCTCACCGACCAGCTGGACGACCCCGTCGACGTCCTCTTCGGCACCCAGCTCGGCGGCGGCACGGACATCAACCGGGCCCTCGCCTACTGCCAGTCGCAGATCACCCGACCCGCCGAGACGGTGGTCGTGCTGATCAGCGACCTGTACGAGGGCGGCATACGCAACGAGATGCTCAAGCGGGTCGCAGCGATGAAGGCGTCCGGGGTGCAGTTCGTGACGCTGCTCGCGCTGTCGGACGAGGGAGCGCCCGCATACGACCGTGAGCACGCGGCGGTGCTCGCGGCGCTCGGCGCACCGGCCTTCGCCTGCACGCCCGACCTGTTCCCGGAGGTGATGGCGGCGGCGATCGAGAAGCGGCCGCTGCCGATACCGGACACCGTGTGACGCAGGGCCGGAAAAGGGACATGACTACCCATCGGTAACAGGGGGGTTGCGCTACCTCGGGCCGACCGTGCGAGGATCGAAGCCCCGCCCTTGTCCCCGCCCCGGCTCACGTCTCCGCCGTGCCGACCCGAGGAAGTCTTCTCTTCTTGATGCTGTCAGCCGCTCCGTTGGGTACCGCTGTGCGCGTGCTGCGTACGGCGGCCGGACGACGTGCGCTGCAACTGGCCCTGCTGGTCGGCGGGTTGTTCGTGCTCGGGTTCCTCTGCGGGGAGCAGGCCCACGCGGCCGAGGGGACGCCGGTGGCACCGGTGATCTCGCCGGGCCCGGCGGCCACGCAGGGCAACGGGGTACCAACCGTCACCGAACGGGTCGTCACCCCCGTCGGGGACGTCGTGCAGACGGCCTCCGACGCCCTCGGGGAGACGCGGGCCGAGGCCCCGAAGTTCCCGACGCTGCCCGCCGCGCCCTCCGTGCCGTTGCCGGAACTCCCCGGAGCCGCTGAGCTGCCCGTGCATCCGTTGCCCACGCCGGGCACCCCGGCACCCGGGCAGGACCGGCACGGCAGCGCGGCACCGGTGCAGGGACCGGCGGCGGGCCACGGCGACCGGGCCCGAGCGGAAGCCCGTACCGCCGTACCCGCGCGGTCTTCGGCCGCGTACGGACCGGACTTCGTGGTCCCCGCTCACTCCCGCCCGGCCGTGGCGCACATCTCCGCACACGGTGCTTCCGCGCCCGTCGGCGCCCCCGCCCAGCAGGCGCCCACCGGGGACCCGGACGGCGCGCTCGGCAAGCAGGCCGCCGACGGCTCCGCATCCCGCCACGGTGACGCCCATGCCGTCACCCCTGACGGGCGGGCGCCCCTGAGGCTCCTGCCCGGCACCGCCGCGCGCGTCGACGCGCCCGGGACCCGGGAGCGGCACCGGGACATCCCGGTCTTCCCCGGCTAGGCCACAGGGCCGACCTCCCCGCCACGGACCTGCCGCGCGGGGGCGGAACAGGTCTGCCCGCTCCGCCGGACCCCGCCGGCCTCTCCGGCGCGCTCCCGACGGAACCTCCCTAGCCGTTTCCGAAGGACTTGACGCACACATGAACAAGAACATCCGCCGCTCGATCGTGGTGGCCGCCGGTGTCACCGGCGCCTGGGCACTCGGCTCGGCCGCGGCCAGCGCCGACGAGCTGTCCACCCCGGCGGTCTCCGTACCGGACACCGACAGCACCGCCGGCACCCTCGCCGACACCGTCGGCGGCGTCCTCACCGACGTCCACGACACCGTCTCCGACGTGACCGGCACGGCCGGCGCGGCCGTCTCGGGCACCACGGCCCAGGCTCAGCAGCAGACCCGGACCGTCACCGCAACGGCCGACCAGGCCCGCCGCCACGTCGACGCGAAGGCTCCGGCCGCCGCGAAGATCCGGGGCGGCCAGGCCATCAAGGGCGCCCGGGCGGCCCGGGCGCAGACCGAGGCGCAGGCACAGCAGACGCAGGCAGCGGCCGCCCGGGCCGCCGGCCGGACCACCACCGACGCGGCCGCGGCGGCCCACGCGGCCGCCCACCACACCGCCGCCCACCTCACCGCTCCCGCCACACCCTCTGTGCCCTCCCCCCAGGGCGGGATCGACTACCTCTTCGGCCCGCTCTCCTCCTTCGCCCCCGAGGTGGAGGAGGCCCTGGCCGCCGCACAGACCAAGCTCCAGGCCGTCCGGCCGGCCGCGCGCCTGCGGGCCGAGGGCGTCGAGGGAGCCGTACGGACGACGGCACAGCAGACCGCGGCCGGGGCGCAGGGCCGGACCGCCGGTGCGGCCTCCCTCGCGCAGGGCGAGGCGGCCCGGGCGACCGGCGCCGCCGAGGCCACCGTCGCCTCGGTTCCCGCGCATGTCACCGGCACGGTCACAGGTGCGGAGCAGCGGGTCGTCGGCACGGTGCGGGCCGTGCCGGGCACCGTCACACCCGTCGTGGACGAGACGACCGCCGCGGCGGTCCCGCCGGTGGCGTCCGCCGCCGTGGCCGGGGTGCTGCCGGTCGCCCACGAGGCCGTGGCGGGCGTACTGCCGACCGCGGGGTACGCGGTCACGGGCGTGCAGGGCACGGCCACGGGCGCGGTGACAGGCGTGGTGCCCACCGCCGGGTACGCGGTCGCGGGCGTCCGGGGCACGGCCTGGCACGCCGTGGCCGGCGTGCACGGGGTCGCCACGGACGCCGTGGCCGATGTGCACGGGGTCGCCACGGGCGCGGTGGGAGACGTGCAGGGTGTCGGCTGGACGGCCGGGGGAGACGTGCACGGCGTCGCCGCCACCGCCCTCGGTGACGCGCTGCCCCTCGCCGGCGGGGTGGTCGCGGACGTGCCGCCCTACGCCACCGGGCTGACCGGGCAGGTCGCCCACGACGCCGTGGACACCGTGCTGCCGCCCGTGGCCGGGACGGCTGTGCACGGGGTCGTGCCGGTCGCCGGGCAGGCCGTGGCGGACGCGGGGACGCTCGTGTACGGCGTGGGCGGTGACGTGCGGCCCTTCGCCGGCGGCGTCGTGGGCGCCGTACCGCCGCTCGCCCATGGGGTCACCGGGCAGGCCGGCGCCTTCGCGGAGGGCGTGACCGGGCAGGTGCCGCCGTTCGCGGCCGGAGCCACCGGTGCCGTGCGGCCATTCGTGGACACGATCACCGACACGATCACCGGGACCGTGCGGCCGGTCGTGGACGGGGTCGGCGGCAGCGCGAGCGGGCTGGCGTACGGGGTCACCGGCGAGGCCGGACCCTTCGCGGGCGGGGTCGTCGGCGAGACCGCGCCCCTCACGCGGCAGGCCGGGCCGTTCGTGCAGGACCTCGGCGGGACCGTGCAGGCCACCGGCGGTCCGCTGGCCGGGCACGCCGTGGCCGGAGCCGACGGCGTCGGCCGATCCCTCACCCCGGGTTACGTCCAGGACCTGGCGTACACCCACGGCGTGCAGTAGGGCTGAGCGCTCAGCACCCGCTCCGCGGGGGCGAGCGGACCCGGACGGCCGAACGCCGTCGGTCGGTCCGGCCGTACCCCCGCGGGACGGGGCGGGTGGTCCCCATTGGGGTGGGGATCAACCGCCCCGGGCCCCTCGGGGCCCGCCCAGAGGCCTCACCGGGTCAACCCCAGCCCGGTGAGGCCTCGCACATCACCCCGATCGCGGCACGCTGTGCCAGGAACCCCGGCATCATGTGACAGGTATCACCGCTCAGGTGTGACCCGCGATTTAGGGCCCTCCCGCAAGCAGAGATAACCTGCGAGACGGACATGCCGCGCGCTCGGACACCGTGTGCGCCCCCCTAGTGACAAGCGGACGTCACGTTGCCCTTCGCGGCACGCCCACGCATCCAACGAACCGCGAGATCACTGATAGGGACGGAAGCGCGTGGACCTGTTCGAGTACCAGGCGAGGGACCTCTTCGCCAAGCACGATGTACCGGTGCTGGCCGGTGAAGTCATCGACACGCCTGAGGCGGCCCGCGCAGCCACCGAGCGCCTCGGTGGCAAGTCTGTCGTCAAGGCCCAGGTGAAGGTCGGCGGCCGTGGCAAGGCCGGTGGCGTGAAGCTCGCCGCCACCCCGGACGAGGCCGTCGCCCGTGCGACGGACATCCTCGGCATGGACATCAAGGGCCACACGGTCCACAAGGTGATGATCGCCGAGACGGCCCCGGAGATCCTGGAGGAGTACTACGTCTCCTTCCTCCTCGACCGTGCCAACCGCACCTTCCTCTCCATCGCGTCCGTCGAAGGCGGCATGGAGATCGAGGAGGTGGCGGCCACCCGTCCGGAGGCCGTCGCCAAGACGCCGATCGACGCCAACGAGGGTGTCACCGAGGAGAAGGCCCGCGAGATCGTCGCGGCCGCCAAGTTCCCGGCCGAGGTCGCCGACAAGGTCGCGAACGTCCTCGTCACGCTGTGGAAGACCTTCATCGAAGAGGACGCGCTCCTCGTCGAGGTCAACCCGCTGGCCAAGGTCGCCTCCGGTGACGTCATCGCCCTGGACGGCAAGGTCTCGCTGGACGAGAACGCCGAGTTCCGCCAGCCGGAGCACGAGGCTCTCCAGGACAAGGAGTCGGCCAACCCGCTCGAGGCCGCCGCCAAGGCGAAGAACCTCAACTACGTCAAGCTCGACGGCGAGGTCGGCATCATCGGCAACGGCGCGGGTCTCGTCATGAGCACCCTGGACGTCGTCGCGTACGCCGGTGAGGCGCACGGTGGCGTCAAGCCCGCCAACTTCCTCGACATCGGCGGCGGCGCCTCCGCGGCCGTGATGGCGAACGGCCTGGAGATCATCCTCGGCGACCCGGACGTCAAGTCCGTCTTCGTCAACGTCTTCGGCGGCATCACCGCGTGCGACGAGGTCGCCAACGGCATCGTCCAGGCGCTGAAGCTCCTGGCGGACCGCGGCGAGGACGTCACCAAGCCGCTCGTCGTCCGTCTGGACGGCAACAACGCCGAGCTGGGTCGTCAGATCCTCTCCGACGCCAACCACCCGCTGGTCCAGCGCGTGGACACCATGGACGGCGCGGCCGACAAGGCCGCCGAGCTCGCGGCTGCGAAGTAAGGGACGAGGGACACACAGCCATGGCTATCTTCCTCAACAAGGACTCCAAGGTCATCGTCCAGGGCATGACCGGCTCCACGGGCATGAAGCACACCAAGCTCATGCTCGCCGACGGCACGAACATCGTCGGTGGCGTGAACCCGCGCAAGGCGGGCACCACCGTTGACGTCGACGGCACCGAGATCCCGGTCTTCGGCACGGTCGCCGAGGCGATCGAGAAGACGGGCGCGAACGTGTCCGTCCTCTTCGTGCCGCCGGCCTTCGCCAAGGCCGCCGTGGTCGAGGCGATCGACGCCGAGATCCCGCTCGCGGTCGTCATCACCGAGGGCATCGCGGTCCACGACTCGGCCGCGTTCTACGCGTACGCCGTGTCCAAGGGCAACAAGACGCGGATCATCGGCCCGAACTGCCCCGGTCTCATCACCCCGGGCCAGTCGAACGCCGGCATCATCCCGGGCGACATCACCAAGCCGGGCCGCATCGGCCTGGTCTCGAAGTCCGGCACGCTGACGTACCAGATGATGTACGAGCTGCGTGACATCGGCTTCTCCTCGGCCGTCGGCATCGGTGGTGACCCGATCATCGGCACCACGCACATCGACGCGCTCGCCGCGTTCGAGGCCGACCCCGACACCGACCTGATCGTGATGATCGGTGAGATCGGCGGCGACGCCGAGGAGCGGGCCGCGGCCTTCATCAAGGAGAACGTGAAGAAGCCGGTCGTCGGCTACGTCGCGGGCTTCACCGCGCCCGAGGGCAAGACGATGGGCCACGCCGGTGCCATCGTCTCCGGTTCGTCCGGCACCGCCCAGGCGAAGAAGGAGGCTCTCGAGGCCGCGGGCGTCAAGGTCGGCAAGACCCCGACCGAGACCGCGAAGCTGGCCCGGGAGATCCTGAGCGCCTGAGTTCCCCGGTTGCACGTGGGTGGGCCCGTTCCCTGGCGGGGGCGGGCCCACCGGCGTTTCCGCTCGCTGCACCGGCGGGTGACTGCACGACCCCCCGCACCCACGTGGGTCAGCGTGCGGCCGGCCGCAGCCGTTCCGGGCCGCCGACATCCGTCCTGTGCAGTTTCGCGCGCAGGGCCAGTTCCGCCTGGGACAGGGGGCCCAGGGCCGGCGCCGGCGGCACGCCCTGTACTGCCTGGGCCGGGGCCAGCGGGGGCTCGTAGTGGGTCGGCGCCGTCCGCAGGGTCAATGTCGTCGCGCCGATGATCGTGACCGTGAAGGCGATGGCCGATCGGGTCCAGAACACGTTCCGGCGCTCGCCGCACGTCCGTACGGTGCGCGGCCTGGCGGCGTGCAGGCGCTCCCGGGCCGCCAGTTCGAGCAGCCGACGGTGCAGTTCGGCGGGGTCGGCCAGTTCCGGTACGTGTGCGGCCACGGCCTCCCGGGCCCGGGTCAGCCGGCCGGCCGCGGCCGGGGTGCTCGCCTCCGTCTCGGCCGCGGTCTCGGGCAGGTCGAGGCCGACGCCGTCGTACAGGACGAGCGTGCGCCGGTACGACGGCGGGAGCTTCAGCAGGGCGTGCAGCAGCGCGCGGTCGGCAGGGTCGGTGGGCGGGGGCTCGGGCTGGCGGTAGCGCGGGCGGAAGCGGTGCCAGGGGGAGAGGGCGCACTCGTACGCCATCGCGCGCACCCATCCGCCCGGGTCCCGGTCCTGGGCCACCTCCGGCCAGCGCTGCCAGGCGAGCTGGAAGGCCCGCTCCACGGCCTCCCGGGCCAGCTCGCGGCGCCCGGTGAGCAGGTATGTCTGCCGTACGAGGGCGGGGACGCAGAACGCGTAGAGCGCGTCGAAGGTCTGATCGGGCGTCAGGGGCCGTGGCGGCGCGGGTGCTGCCCCTGGTCCGGCCGGTTGTGTGCCGAAGCCGGCTTGCCCCACCGGCTGCTGAGTCTCCGTCACCGTACACCCCTTTGTACGAAAAAGAACATAAACATATATTGAGCGACACTTCGGGAGTTCGCCTGTTACGACGGGAAAGCGCGTGTCGTTGGGAGCATGGCGGCGTGACCCTGATGACCGCTCGCCGACCGTCGTTGTCGCCCCTGCTGCACCGCATGCGCGACCGCTCGCCCGGGCTGGGCGCGAGCCTCCTGGGCGGTGCGGTCGCCGCCGGGCTCGGGCTCGGCTCGCTCGCCGTGCTCGTCCTGGCGCTGTGGATCAGCTCGCCGTACCCCGACAGCGGACCGGCCGGCGCGCTGCACATCGCCGCCGCGCTGTGGCTGCTGGGCCACGGGGTCGAACTCGTCCGCACCGACACACTCTCCGGCGCACCCCTGCCGGTCGGCGTGACCCCGCTGCTGCTGTTCGCGCTGCCGGTGTGGCTGCTGTACCGGGCGGCGCGGGACGCGAGGGACGTGTCCGCCGAACCCGACGGCCCGCCTCCGGTCCCGGCGCGTACGGCGTGGACCGGGGTGGTCCTCGGCTACCTCGGCGTCGGCGGTGCGGCCGCCCTGTACTGCTCCGGCAGCGAACTGCGGCCCGTGTGGGGCTGGGTGACGGTGTGTCTCCCGCTGGTTGCGGCGGGCGCGGCGGCGGCCGGGGTGTGGTCGGCCTGCGGCCACCCGCGCGAGCCCGTGCCGAGCCTGCTGCCGGTGCTGCCGGGGCCGGTGCGGCGGCTGGTGTCCGGGGCGGACGCCGGGGTGCGGCTGGGCGCGGCCGTACGGGCCGCCGGAGCCGGGACGGCGGTGCTCTTCGGCGGCGGGGCGCTGCTGCTGGGGGTGTCGCTGGTGCTGCACGGCGACGCGGCGCGGGCCTCCTTCCTGCAGCTGACGGAGGGCTGGACGGGCCGGTTCGCCGTCCTGCTCCTCGGGATCGCGCTGATCCCCAACGCGGCGGTGTGGTCGGCGTCCTACGCCCTCGGCCCCGGCTTCGCCCTCGGCACCGGGCACCTGGTGAACCCCCTCGGCTCCGACCCGGCCCCGCTGTTGCCCCCGTTCCCGCTGCTCGCCGCGGTACCGGACGCGGGCGCCGGAACACGGCTGAACTGGGCGGCGGGGCTGGTGCCGGTGGCGGCCGGGGTGACGGTGGCCTGGTTCGTGGCACGCGCGGCCGCGAGACGCGGGGAGCAGGGGAAGGCGGAGGGTGCCGATCAGGCGCCGGGGCCCTGGTCGGCCGTGCTGACCACTGGGGTGCTCATGCTGGCGGCGCTGGTGTGCGCGGCGGCCTTCGCCCTCCTGACGGTGCTGGCCGGCGGTCCGCTGGGCGTGGCCGCGCTGGCCCGTTTCGGCCCGGTGTGGTGGCAGAGCGGGGGAGCGACCTGGCTGTGGATGACGGTGGTCGGAACGCCGGTGGCGCTGACGGTGCGGGCATGGCGGCTGCGGGGGCGGCGAGCCCACGGCACGGTCCCTGGGCAGGGCGCGCAGCCGGTGCAGGGCACGGAGCCGGGGAGCAAGCCGCGAACGGAGAGCGGGAAGGCGGAGGAGAAGGCCGCGAAGGAGGAGACCTCGACCGCTTCACCGAACGCCGCCGCGAAGGAGACGACGCAGGAGTCGCAGGAGCCGCAGGAGACGTCGAAGGAGCCGCAGGAGGCGAAGGAGGCGAAGGAGGCGAAGGTGGCGAAGGGGACGGGGGAAACGTCGGGGAAGGCGGCCAAGAGCCCGGGCTACCGCGGGGAACACACGCTCCTCGGTGCCGAGCCCGACGAGGGCGACCAGTACGACGTCCTGCCCGCCTCCGACCCCTTCCCCCCGGCCTGGCACGACGACCTCTCCAGGGCCGCCCGCTGGGCGGCCCTGCGCGATGCCGCCACGCCCGTGGACCCGCGCGACCCGGCAGCCGCCTCGGCGGACGCGCCCGTCCCGCACGCCGAGCCGCCCGCTCACACCGACCGGCCGCCCCTCCCGGAGCCCTCGCCTCCCGCGGACGCGGACCGTCCGAAGGGGGAAGAACCCGACGTGGAAGGCACGCCGTAGACCGGTGCCCGGGGAGGCGGTCCCTCAGCTGTTGTCGACTCCGAGCACGCCGCGCAGCTCCTTCGGCAGGAGCTGGTCGCAGGACTGCTTGGCCTCGTGGGTGAGGGCGTCGCTGACGCAGGTGTAGTAGTCGCGGTAGACCAGCTGTGCCGTGAACACCGTGCCCACCATGGCAAGCGCCAGGGAGGCCGTGACCAGGCCGCCGATCGCCGCCGTGGTCTGCGGACGGGGGCCCTGGGCGGGCGCGGGGGTGTCCGGGTCGGGGGTGCGGGGCCTGGCGCGCAGGGCGCTGATGCCCCAGTACAGGGCCAGCGCGCCCAGCAGCAGGGCCACGTACGGCCAGCCGAACAGGACGAAGAAGACGGACCACATGCCGGACAGCAGGGCGTAGCGCGCGCGGCGCTGGCCCGGGTCCGTCGGGTCCCAGCGCATGTTTGCCGGGCCACCCGGGCCACCCGGGCCCTCGGGGCCGCGGCCGGGACGCTCGCCGAAGCCGCCGGGTGAGCGGCCGGGCTGGCGGTCGCTCCACTGGCTGCCCCACGAGGAGCCGCCCCCGGAGTGCGCGGAGCCCTCGGGGTGGCGGGGCTGCCAGGGCCGGTCGGGGCTGCCCTCCGGCGGCGGCGCGAAGGGGTTGTCGTCCTGCTGCTCATCACCGCGTCCGTCGCCGTCCCGCCCACCCCGGGGCGCCTCGGGCGGCGAGGCCGGGCGTTCCCGCAGCAGCACGGCGCCACGCTCGCCTCCCTGGGCCGGGCGCGGGGGAAACGTGAGGAGTCGCAGGCTGCGATCGGGCATCAAAAGAGCGTCTTCCCCTAGGTGACTACGGCAGTCCGATGTGAGCTTCCACCCCGTGAACGCACCGCACGGCGACCGCGTTCCCGAGGCTGCTCCTTCGTGATTCGTCCCGAACGCTACCTTCCGGCCACGCCCCCGTCCCGTGGGGGCCTCCCAGAGTGCCGGTATCGTTGCTGACGGTCGGCCGCTTCGTAGACTTCCCCGTATCCCGGGGCGCGAAGCATTCGTACGACTGTACAAACGCCGGCCGGACACAACGCTCCCCCGAGAAAGGGCCCCACCGTGGCCGCCACCCCCGCTGGCCAAGCGGTCAAGCGCCTCGTCGTGCTGGTCTCCGGATCCGGCACCAACCTGCAGGCGCTCCTGGACGAGATCGAGCGCACCGGAGCCGAGTCGTACGGCGCGAGGATCGTCGCCGTCGGGGCCGACCGCGACGGCATCGAGGGGCTCGCCCGCGCGGAGCGGGCCGGGCTGCCGTCGTTCGTGTGCCGGGTGAAGGACTTCGCCACCCGCGAGGAGTGGGACGCGGCCCTCACCGATGCGGTGGCCGCGTACGAGCCCGACCTGGTGGTCTCCGCCGGGTTCATGAAGATCGTCGGGAAGGAATTCCTCGCGCGGTTCGGCGGGCGGTTCGTCAACACCCACCCTGCGCTGCTGCCCAGTTTTCCCGGGGCCCACGGCGTGCGCGACGCGCTCGCGTACGGCGCCAAGGTCACCGGCTGCACCGTCCACTTCGTCGACGACGGCGTCGACACCGGGCCGATCATCGCTCAGGGCGTGGTGGAGGTCCGGGACGAGGACGACGAGAGCGCGCTGCACGAGCGCATCAAGGAAGTCGAGCGAAGGCTGCTCGTCGAGGTCGTGGGGCGGCTCGCCCGGCACGGCCATCGCATTGAGGGACGAAAGGTAGTTATCCAGTGACCGCCACCGCCGAGAGCACCAAGCGGCCCATTCGCCGGGCGCTCGTCAGCGTCTACGACAAGACCGGGCTGGAAGACCTCGCGCGCGGGCTGCACGAGGCCGGTGTCGAGCTCGTCTCCACCGGGTCCACGGCCGGCCGTATCGCCGCCGCCGGTGTCCCCGTCACCAAGGTCGAGGAGCTGACCGGCTTCCCCGAGTGCCTGGACGGCCGGGTCAAGACCCTGCACCCGAAGGTGCACGCGGGCATCCTCGCCGACCTGCGCCTCGACAGCCACCGCGAGCAGCTCGCCGAGCTGGGCGTCGAGCCGTTCGACCTGGTCGTCGTGAACCTCTACCCGTTCCGGGAGACCGTGGCCTCCGGCGCCTCGGACGACGAGTGCGTGGAGCAGATCGACATCGGCGGCCCCTCGATGGTCCGCGCCGCCGCCAAGAACCACCCCTCCGTGGCCGTGGTCACCAGCCCGGAGCGGTACGGCGACGTCCTCGCCGCCGTCGCGGCCGGCGGCTTCGACCTCGCCACCCGCAAGCGGCTGGCCGCCGAGGCCTTCCAGCACACGGCCGCCTACGACGTGGCCGTGGCCTCCTGGTTCGCGTCCGGATACGCCCCCGCCGACGAGTCTCCCTTCCCCGACTTCCTGGGCGCCACCTGGGAGCGCGCGCACACCCTGCGCTACGGCGAGAACCCGCACCAGCCCGCCGCCCTCTACGTCGACGGCAGCAGCGGCGGCCTCGCCGACGCCGAGCAGCTGCACGGCAAGGAGATGTCGTACAACAACTACACGGACACGGACGCCGCCCGCCGTGCCGCGTACGACCACGACGAGCCCTGTGTCGCGATCATCAAGCACGCGAACCCGTGCGGAATCGCGGTCGGCGCGGACGTCGCCGAGGCGCACCGCAAGGCGCACGCCTGCGACCCGCTGTCCGCGTTCGGCGGCGTCATCGCCGTGAACCGTCCGGTCAGCAAGGAGATGGCCGAGCAGGTCGCGGAGATCTTCACCGAGGTCATCGTCGCGCCGGACTACGAGGAGGGGGCCCTGGAGGCCCTCACCAAGAAGAAGAACATCCGCGTACTGAAGGCCCCGAACGGCCCGTGCAACCGGCTGGAGGCCAAGCAGATCGACGGCGGCGTGCTGCTGCAGCAGACCGACCGGCTCCAGGCCGACGGCGACGACCCGGCCAACTGGACCCTGGCCAGCGGCGAGGCGCTGAGCGCGGAGGAGCTGAAGGACCTGGCCTTCGCCTGGAAGGCGTGCCGGGCGGTGAAGTCCAACGCGATCCTGCTCGCCAAGGACGGCGCCTCCGTCGGCGTCGGCATGGGCCAGGTCAACCGCGTCGACTCCTGCAAGCTCGCGGTCGAGCGGGCCGGCGAGGAGCGCGCCGGCGGCTCCTACGCGGCCTCGGACGCCTTCTTCCCCTTCCCCGACGGACCCGAGATCCTGATCGAGGCCGGCGTCCGGGCGATCGTCCAGCCGGGCGGCTCGGTCCGTGACGAACTCGTCGTGGAGGCTGCCAAGAAGGCCGGCGTGACCATGTACTTCACGGGCACGCGCCACTTCTTCCACTGAGCCCGCAGGGCAAACGAGAAGCGGCCTCCGGCTCCCCGCGCAGGGGGCCGGAGGCCGCTTCCGTCAGGCCGTGCGGTCCGGCTCAGTTCGAGCGGATCACGATCGAGCCGCACACCTTGTCGGCGAACGTCTGGCGCTTGGAGTCCCAGGCCGGCCACAGGTAGCCGAGGTAGCAGGGCAGGCCGTCCAGGATGTGGGCCAGCTGGCGCACGAACGCCATGCCTCCGCCGAGCGGCTGCCCGGTCTCTTCCTTGAGCGTGCGGATGCCGAGCGCCTTCTTGCCGACGGTCTGGCCGGTCTTGCCCTCCATGATCACCTGCCAGACGAACAGGCCGATCAGGGCGAGGAAGCCGATGATCGAGAGGATCGGGGCGTTCTTGGCGCCTGCGATCGTGAGGGCATAGGGCACCGCGTAGAGCAGGGTGTCGAGCAGCCGGGCGAGGAAGCGCTGGCCCCAGTTCGCGTACGTCGGCTGCATGCCGTAGCCGCCCTGCTGCGGGTAGCCCGGGTAACCCGGCTGCTGCGGGTAGCCGTAGCCCTGCTGCGGCGGGACGCCCTGCGGGGCCTGCGGGTAGCCGGGCTGCTGGGGGTAGCCGGGCTGCTGCGGGTAGCCGTAGCCCTGCTGGGGGTCCTGCGGCTGACCGTAGGGCGAGTTGGGCGAGCCGAAACTCATGGCGGAATTCCTCCGTTGAAACTGCGGGGACGACGCGGAAGGAGCGGAGGAACGTCAGGATCTGAGCGGTTTGCCCCCCAACCGGACCGCGATACTGCGCCGTTCATCGTCGTAGGAAAGGCGAGTTCTTGTCCAGCCGGATTCGCAATGCGTTGTGCAAGTGCAACATCACCGATCAAGAGCGGACATCCGGAGCCGGGCCCGGGGTTTCCCCCAGGTGCGGCGCGGCAGGGACCCGGATTGGAACCGGGGGCCGGTCATCCGCGAGGATGGTGTCATGACCGCCCAGATTCTCGATGGCAAGGCCACCGCAGCCGCGATCAAGTCCGATCTGACCGCCCGCGTGGCGGCGCTGAAGGAGAAGGGCGTCACGCCCGGCCTCGGCACGATCCTGGTCGGGGACGACCCCGGCAGTCAGAAGTACGTCGCCGGCAAGCACCGCGACTGCGCGCAGGTGGGCATCGCCTCCATCCAGCGCGAGCTGCCGGCCACGGCCACCCAGGAGGAGATCGAGGCGGCCGTCCGGGAGCTGAACGAGGACCCGGCCTGCACCGGCTACATCGTCCAACTCCCGCTGCCCAAGGGCATCGACGAGAACCGCATCCTGGAGCTGATGGACCCGGACAAGGACGCGGACGGCCTGCACCCGATGAACCTCGGCCGCCTCGTGCTGAACGAGCCGGCGCCGCTGCCCTGCACCCCCAACGGCGTGCTCACCCTCCTGCGCCGCTACGGCGTGGAGATCAAGGGCGCCGAGGTCGTGGTCGTCGGCCGGGGTGTGACCATCGGCCGCCCGATGCCGCTGCTGCTCACCCGGCGCAGCGAGAACGCCACCGTGACCCAGTGCCACACCGGCACCCGGGACCTGTCCGCCCACCTCAGGA
Organism: Streptomyces sp. NPDC005728; assembly: GCF_040630895.1. Lineage (NCBI taxonomy): Bacteria > Bacillati > Actinomycetota > Actinomycetes > Kitasatosporales > Streptomycetaceae > Streptomyces > Streptomyces sp. NPDC005728. The sequence goes on along the minus strand of NZ_JBEXYL010000071.1, from coordinate 1,330 downwards.
AGGCCGACATCATCATCGCGGCCGCCGGGTCCGCCCACCTGGTCCGGCCCGAGGACGTCAAGCCGGGCGCGGCCGTGCTGGACGTCGGTGTCTCCCGCAGCGCCGAGGGCAAGATCGTCGGCGACGTCGACCCGGCCGTGGCCGAGGTGGCCGGCTGGATCTCCCCGAACCCGGGCGGTGTGGGCCCCATGACCCGGGCGCAGCTGCTGGTCAACGTGGTCGAGGCGGCGGAGCGCAGTGCCGGCTGAGGACGCCCACCGCACGCAGCCGCCCCCACGCGACGCGATCAGCACTCCCGAGGCCGAGGGGCGCTCCCGGCGTGCCACGCGCCGCTTCCCGCGGTTCACCAGGGACACCGCCCGCCCCGAGGGCGGCGGCCGGGCCGCCCCCGGTGACGCCCCGGCGCCCGCCCGGCAGTGGCCCCTGCTCGTCGTGCTGTCCGCGGTCGCGCTCGGCCTGCTGCTGACCGCGCTCGACGTGTTCCGTTACGGCACCCTGCTGATCGGCGCCGCCCTGCTGGCCGGTGCGGTGATGCGCTGGACCCTGCCCCGGGTCGGCATGCTCGCCGTCCGCTCGCGCTTCACGGACATCGCCACCTACGGCATCCTCGGCCTGTCGATCGTCCTGCTGGGGTTGATGGCCCAGCCCAGGCCATGGCTGGTGATCCCGTTCCTGAAGGGCACGTTGCACTTCACGGTCACCAAGTAGCGCCGCCGGCCCGGCGCATGACCCGGGAACGGCGGCTCGTCCCCTCCCCCGAGCAAGGACGAGCCGCCGTCGGGATCCAGCCTTCCCTGCCATGAACCACCTGTTCAACGGCTGTCCGTGCGCTGTGGCACGGAAGTGACCGTTCCGCTACCGTGTCCGCGCTCTGCCACATGTGTGCCCGTTGTGTCGATGTGTTGACAGTTCGGGGATATGTCACGAAGGCTCCGTAGAACGGGGTTAACGTGTCCAAGGTGTCCAATCAGGACGGTCCGGTGAAGTGTGGGGCGCTCGGCGTGCGCCGGGGCACAACCGGCGGGGCGATGCTCCCGTGCGCCCCCACTCCGGGAACTGGGATCCCCGGTCGGCGCATCCCTGTGGGTAGCCAGAGGGGGCGCCGGGGGGACCGGGGCGGCGCGAGGTCACGTGCGGGGGAACGGCGCGGGGAAGCGACGGCACCAACCGGGGAAGTGGGGGGAAGCAATGCCTCGATGGAAAACCTTGCCGGATGAGCTGGATCCGCAGATCAAGGAGTTCACGAGCCAGTTGCGGCGGCTCGTGGACCGCAGCGGCCTGAGCATCGCGGCGCTGGCCGACCGGACCGGCTACAGCAAGACGTCCTGGG
>NZ_JBEXYL010000070.1:0-47127 GCF_040630895.1 Streptomyces sp. NPDC005728 | reverse complement strand
TTGAAGTGGGTGCCGATCTCGTGTCCCTCGAGCCAGGCCCGGCGCACGTTGGTCAGCGTGGCCTTGATGTGCGGATCGCTGAGGTAGCCGATGGCCGAGGCCGGTGCGCCACCCGTGGTGCGGGTCGGTTCAGACAGCGAGCGCCTGGGCGCGGCGCTTCACCTCCGTGCCGCGATTCTCGCTCAGGGCCTGCGCGGGGGTACCGGGCAGGGTCGGGTCGGGGGTGAAGAGCCACTCGATCATCTCTTCGTCCGTGAAGCCGTCGTCCCTCAGGAGCGTCAGGGTGCCGGTCAGGCCCTTGACGACCTTGTCCCCGTCGATGAAGGCGGCGGGGACGTGCAGCGCGCGGTTCTCACCACGGCGTACGGCGATGAGCTGGCCCTCCTTGACCAGCTGCCGCACACGTGTCACCTCGACGCCGAACTGTTCGGCGATGTCGGGGAGGGTGAGCCAGCCGGGGACGAGAGCATCGATCTTTGCGTCAATCTCGGTCACGGAATCTAGCCTGCCATCCACCACTGACAGTAGGAAGCCAGGCCCGGCCACCTGGGAGTACGCGCCTAGTCGGCGATGGCCTCCTTGAGGGGGCGGGCCGGGTCGGCCAGGACCTCGGGATCCAGGCGGCGGCCGGCCTCGATCAGCCGTCGGCCCTGGGCCAGGTCGCGTGGCCTGCCCACGGCCAGCACGGCCACGAGCCGGTCCTCGCGCAGCCAGCAGACGGTCCAGGCCGGGCCCGACGGGTCGCCGCGCCGGACCGTGCGGTCGGCGGAGGCGTGGTGGCCGGCGTACTGGACGAACCGGCCGAACTGCTCGGACCAGAAGTACGGCACCGGGTCGTAGACCACGGGGGTCTCGCCCAGGATGTTCGCGGCGACCGTGCGCGGGCCCTGCAGGGCGTTGTCCCAGTGGTGGACCAGCAGCCGGGCGCCGTAGCGGGCCGAGGGGAAGGAGGCGCAGTCGCCGACCGCGTACACGTTCTCGACGGAGGTGCGCAGCCGGGCGTCGGCGACGACCTCCCCGTGGGCGCCCAGCTCGATGCCGGAGCCGGCCAGCCAGGCGGTGGCGGGGCGCGCACCGATGCCGACCACGACGGCGCCCGCGGGCAGCCGCGAGCCGTCGGAGAGCACCACCGTGCCGGGCTCGACGCGCTCCACGCGCGCGTGCGTGCGCAGCTCGGCTCCGCTCTCGGCGTACCAGGCGGCCATCGGGGCGGCCACCTCGGGCGGGAGCGCGCCCGCGAGCGGGCGTTCGGCGGCCTCGACGACGGTCACGGTGCAGCCGGCCTCGCGGGCGGCCGTGGCGAACTCGGCGCCGATCCAGCCGGCGCCGACGACCACGATGTCGTGCTGCCGGGCGAGCACCGGCCGCAGCCGGTCGGCGTCGTCCAGGGTGCGCAGCAGATGGACGCCGGGCACGCCCTCGGTGCCCGGCAGCCGGATCGGTTCGGCGCCGGTGGCGAGGACCAGCACGTCGTACGGGACCGGGCCGGCCTCGGTGTCCAGCTCGTGGTCGCCGGTACGCACGCCCAGCACCTCGCAGCCGAGCCGCAGTTCGATGCCGAGCGACTCGAAGTCGACGTCGAAGGCGGAGCCCTCGGCCTTGCCGAGCAGCACGGCCTTGGACAGCGGCGGCCGGTCGTACGGCTGGTGGGGCTCGGCGCCGATCAGCGTGACGGCGCCCGTGAAGCCCTGCTCGCGCAGGGCGACCGCGGTCTGCACCCCGGCCATCCCCGCGCCCACGACGACCACGCGCCGTCCCTGTGACGTGCCCTGCTGCGGTGTCTGCTCGCTCACCCGATCACCATAGTCAACTGACAAATCGTCAGTCAGCGGGCGTGCTCAGTGACCTGTTCCACAACGCTCGTCCCGGACCCCGGCTGCGACTCCCACTCCCAGGTCTCCTCCAGCCGCACCCGCCCGTCCGGCAGCTCCACGACCGTCGAGGCGCAGTGCCCCGAGGAGGTGGTCCCGTCGTGCTTGAGCTGCACGTACCGGAAGTCGAGCCGGTCGCCCCGCCGGGTGCCGATCAGATGGCCGCGCACGACGTCACCGCCGGTGTACTCGGCCCAGATCTCGCCGTCCTGCTCGTGGTACGCGAACCGGGTGCGCGTACCCACCTGACCTGGGGATTGGTCCGCCACGGGGGCCAGGATCAGTCCGTCGAGCGAGCGGGCCATGGACAGGGGCTCCCTTACAAGCGTGGTGCTCCGCGGGCTAGGGTGGCCACCGTACAAGCACTCGCGGGAGCCCGGACGCACCGGGCTGAGAGGGAGGCTGGCGGCCTCCGACCGTACGAACCTGATCCGGGTCATGCCGGCGAAGGGAGGGGCTGGACGCCCATGTCGTCACGTACGTCCGACGTCCTCGTCATCGGGGGCGGAATCATCGGCCTGGTCACGGCCTGGCGTGCCGCGCAGCGCGGGCTCGCCACGGCCGTGGTGGACCCCGAGCCCGGCGGCGGCGCCGCGCGGGTTGCGGCGGGGATGCTGGCCGCCGTCACGGAACTGCACTACGGCGAGGAGACGCTGCTCGCCCTGAACCTGGAATCCGCCCGCCGCTACCCGGACTTCGCGGCCGAGCTGACCGAGCTGACCGGCCACGACCTCGGCTACCGGCAGTGCGGCACGCTTGCGGTCGCCCTCGATGCCGACGACCGCGCGCACCTGCGCGAACTGCACGCGCTCCAGCGGCGTTCGGGCCTGGCGTCGGAGTGGCTCTCCGGACGGGAGTGCCGGCGCCTGGAGCCGATGCTCGCGCCCGGGGTGCGCGGCGGGCTGCGAGTGGACGGGGACCACCAGATCGATCCGAGGCGACTGGCGTCGGCCCTGGTGGCCGCATGCGAGCGGGCCGGGGTGGTGTTCCACCGGTCGTGGGCCGAGCGGCTCGACGTCGCGGGTGACCGGGCCGCCGGGGTCACCACCACCGACGGCACCCGGCTGGGCGCGGAGCAGGTCGTGCTCGCTGGCGGCAGCCTGAGCGGGCGTCTGACGGGCGTCCCGGACGACGTACTGCCCCCGGTGCGGCCGGTGAAGGGGCAGGTGCTGCGGCTGACCGTGCCGCGCCGGTACGCGCCCTTCCTGAGCCGTACCGTGCGGGCGGTGGTGCGCGGCAGCCAGGTCTACCTGGTGCCGCGGGAGAACGGCGAGCTGGTCGTCGGCGCGACCAGCGAGGAGCTGGGCTGGGACACCACGGTGACCGCGGGCGGCGTGTACGAGCTGCTGCGCGACGCCCACGAGCTGGTGCCGGGTATCACCGAGCTGCCCCTCACCGAGACCCGGGCGGGACTGCGCCCCGGCTCCCCCGACAACGCGCCGCTGCTCGGCCCGTCCGGGTTCGACGGGCTGCTGCTGGCCACCGGGCACTACCGCAACGGGGTGCTGCTCACGCCGGTCACCGGGGATGTGATGGCTGAGGTGCTGGTCACCGGTGAGCTGCCGGAGCAGGCCCGTCCGTTCACGCCGAAGCGCTTCGGCGACGTTCTCGTGGAGCCGTCCGTATGACCATCGCCGTCACCATTTCCGTGAACGGGGCGCGCCACCAGGTCGCCCCGGGCACCGCCCTGGACGCCCTCGTGAAGACCCTCACCGCGGCGCCCTCCGGGGTGGCAGCCGCAGTCAACGAAACCGTCGTCCCGCGCGCGCAGTGGGCGGCCACGGCCCTCGCCGAGGGCGACCGCGTCGAAGTCCTCACCGCCGTACAAGGAGGCTGACCCATGGCCGACGATCCCTTCGTCCTCGGCGGTGTGCCCCTCGGCTCCCGGCTGATCATGGGCACCGGCGGCGCGCCGAGCCTGGACGTGCTGGAGCGGGCCCTGGTCGCCTCCGGCACCGAGCTGACCACGGTGGCCATGCGGCGGGTCAATCCCGAGGTGCACGGCTCGGTGCTGTCGGTGCTGGAGAAGCTGGGCATCCAGGTGCTGCCCAACACGGCGGGCTGTTTCACCGCCGGGGAGGCGGTGCTGACCGCCCGGCTGGCCCGGGAGGCGCTGGGCACCGACCTGATCAAGCTGGAGGTCATCGCCGACGAGCGGACACTGCTGCCGGATCCGGTGGAGCTGCTGGAGGCGGCGGAGACGCTCGTCGACGACGGGTTCACCGTGCTGCCGTACACCAACGACGATCCGGTGCTCGCGCGGAAGCTGGAGGACGTGGGCTGCGCGGCGGTGATGCCACTGGGCTCGCCCATCGGGTCCGGACTCGGGATCCGCAATCCGCACAACTTCCAGCTGATCGTGGAGCACGCGCGCGTGCCGGTGATCCTGGACGCGGGAGCCGGTACGGCGTCGGACGTGGCGCTGGCGATGGAGCTGGGGTGTGCGGGTGTGATGCTCGCCTCGGCCGTCACGCGGGCCCAGGAGCCCGAGACGATGGCCGCCGCCATGAAGCACGCGGTGGAGGCGGGGCGGCTGGCCCGGCTGGCCGGGCGGATTCCGCGCAGGCACTTCGCGGAGGCCTCCTCCCCGACGGAGGGACGCGCACAGCTGGATCCGGAACGCCCTGCCTTCTAGCCCGTTGCGCCAGGGTCACAGCTCTGCTGCATTCCGTCACCTGAACGGCCGAGTGGGCGGGACTGTCGGTCGCCCCTCGTACACTCGCCTGCGTGGATACGACCCTTCAGGACCCCCTTGTCGGGCAGGTGCTCGACGGACGGTATCGCGTCGAGGCGCGGATCGCCGTCGGCGGGATGGCCACGGTCTACCGGGCCCTGGACACCCGCCTGGACCGCGTTCTCGCGCTCAAGGTGATGCACCCGACCCTGGCGGCCGACGGCTCGTTCGTGGACCGGTTCATCCGGGAGGCCAAGTCGGTCGCCCGGCTCGCCCACCCCAATGTGGTGCAGGTCTTCGACCAGGGGACCGACGGGTCGTACGTGTACCTGGCGATGGAGTACGTCGCCGGGTGCACCCTGCGGGACGTACTGCGCGAGCGGGGCGCGCTGCAGCCGCGGGCTGCGCTGGACATCCTGGAGCCGGTGCTGGCCGCGCTCGGCGCCGCGCACCGGGCCGGGTTCGTGCACCGGGACATGAAGCCCGAGAACGTGCTGATAGGCGACGACGGGCGGGTCAAGGTCGCCGACTTCGGGCTCGTGCGCTCCGTGGACACCGTGACCAGTACGACGGGTTCCGTGCTCGGGACCGTGTCGTACCTCGCGCCCGAGCAGATCGAGCAGGGCACCGCCGACCCGTGCGTCGACGTGTACGCGTGCGGTGTCGTCCTCTACGAGATGCTGACCGGCGGCAAGCCGCACTCGGGTGACTCCCCCGCGCAGGTGCTCTACAAGCACATCCACGAGGACGTGCCGCCGCCGTCGGCGCTGGTGCCGGGGCTGCCGTACGAGCTGGACGAGCTGGTCGCCTCGGCCACCGCGCGTACCCCGGACATCCGGCCGCAGGACGCGGCGGCGCTGCTCGGCGAGGTGCTGCGGGCGCGCGCCTCGCTCAGCGCCGAGCAGCTGGACGCCCTGCCGCCGCAGGCGCTGTCCGCGGAGCACGAGCACCGCGACATCTCCTCGGACCGTACGAGCGTGATCCCCCGCTCGCTGACCGTGCCCCGGCCGCTGCCCGTCAACGAGGACGACGAGGCTCCGGCGGTGCAGCACACCAGCAGGCTGGAGAGCCCGAACCTGCCGTCCAGGCGGCGGCCGGCGCGGCCCCGGCGCGGGCTCCTCACCCTCGTCGCGGCCGTCCTGGTGGTCTTCGGTGTCGGCGCCGGCGTCTGGTACATCAACTCCGGGCAGTTCACCAAGGTCCCGCAGCTGCTGGCCAAGACCGAGGAGCAGGCGCAGCAGCGGCTGAAGTCGGCCGGGCTCGATGTCAAGCAGGTCAGGAGCGAGTACAGCGACACGGTGCGGCGCGGCACGGTGATCAGCACCGACCCGGCGGCCGGAGCCCGGATCCGCAGCAACGACTCCGTGACGCTCGTCATATCCCGGGGCCCCGAGATCGTGAAGGTGCCCGATCTGGAGGGCGTCCCGCTGGGCAGGGCGCAGGCCCGGCTGAAGGCGGCCGGTCTTGAGCCGGGCATGGTCAACCGGGCGTTCAGCGACAGCGTGGACAAGGGCTCGGTGATCAGCACCGACCCGGAGGCCGGCATCAAGCGGCACGCGGGCTCGGCGATCGCGCTCCTGGTCAGCAAGGGCAACCCGATCGACGTGCCGGACGTCACCGGTGACGACCTGGACGACGCCAAGCAGGAGCTGGAGGACGCCGGCCTGAAGGTGACCATCTCCACGGAGCAGGTCAACTCGGAGTACGACAAGGGCCGGGTGGCGCGGCAGACCCCGGCGGGCGACAGCCAGGCCGCCGAGGGCGACACGGTGACGCTGACGCTGTCCAAGGGCCCGGAGATGGTCGAGGTGCCGGACGTGGTCGGAGACAGCGTGGACGACGCGACGAAGGCGCTGGAGTCCGCCGGTTTCGAGGTCAAGAAGGACCGGGGGCTGCTGGGGCTCTTCGGCGACACCGTGAAGGAGCAGTCGGTGGAGGGCGGCGAGACGGCACCCAAGGGGTCGACGATCACCATCACCATCCGGTGACGAGGGGCGGAGCGCCGCGTGACACCCTGAACGGGTGAGCATCGAGCAGTCCCTCCCCCTCTCCGGCAGCCCCGGAACCGGTCCTTCCCGCAACCCCGTCGGCGGTCATGTCCCCGTGGCCGGCGGCCTGCACTCCGTAGGCCTGTCGTACGCCCGTGACCTCAAGGCCGAGACGGTGCAGGTCTTCGTCGCCAATCCGCGCGGCTGGGCCACGCCTGCCGGGAACCCCCGGCAGGACGAGGCGTTCCGGGAGGCGTGCGCCGAGGAGTCGGTCCCGGCGTACGTGCACGCCCCCTACCTGATCAACTTCGGTTCGCACACCGAGGCGACCGTGGAGAGGTCGGTGGAGTCGCTGCGGCACTCGCTGCGGCGCGGACGGGAGATCGGCGCTCTGGGTGTCGTCGTCCACACGGGCAGCGCGACGGGCGGGCGGGAGCGGGCCGTGGCCCTGAAGCAGGTACGCGAACACCTGCTGCCGCTGCTGGACGAGCTGACCCACGACGACGATCCGTACCTCCTCCTGGAGTCGACCGCCGGGCAGGGCGCCTCGCTGTGCTCGCGCACCTGGGACTTCGGGCCGTACTTCGAGGCCCTGGACGCCCATCCCAGGCTGGGCGTGTGCCTGGACACCTGCCACATCTTCGCCGCCGGGCACGATCTGACCGGCCCGAGCGGCATGCACCAGACCCTCGACCTGCTGGTGGACACCGTCGGCGAGGGCCGGCTGAAGCTGATCCACGCCAACGACTCCAAGGACGTGGTCGGCGCGCACAAGGACCGGCACGAGAACATCGGCGCCGGCCACATCGGCGAGGACCCGTTCCGGGCGCTGATGACCCACCCCGCGACCGAGGGCGTGCCGCTGATCATCGAGACGCCCGGCGGCAAGGAGGGGCACGCGGCGGATGTGGAGCGGCTGAAGAAACTGCGCGACGGCTGACCCCTTGGGGAATACCCCTGGGGGGTATACGGTTCCTGGTGGGCGCGGGAACCGTTACCTGACATGGGGGCAGTCATGCAGCACGAGGCACACGCGGAACACCACGAGGCACACGCGGACCACACAGAGCACGGCCACCAGCACGACGCGCACGCGCACCACCACGCGCCCGCCGTGACCTGGTCCATGGCCGTCCAGGCCACGCTGCACTGCCTCACCGGCTGCGCCATCGGCGAGGTGCTGGGCATGGTCATCGGCACGGCGTTCGGCTGGGGCAACCTGCCGACCATGGTGCTGGCGATCGTCCTGGCCTTCTTCTTCGGCTACTCGCTCACCCTGCGCGGCGTCCTGCGCGCCGGCGTCGACTTCCGCACGGCCTTCCGGGTGGCGCTGGCCGCGGACACGCTGTCCATCGCCGTGATGGAGCTGATCGACAACGGCGTGATCCTGGTCTGGCCGTCCGCGATGGAGGCCACCCTGAGCGACGCGCTGTTCTGGATCTCGCTGGCGATCTCGCTCGCGATCGCCTTCGTGGTGACCGCGCCGGTCAACAAGTGGACGATCGGGCGGGGCAAGGGGCACGCGGTGGTGCACCAGTACCACCACTGACCGGCACGCCGGGAGACGTCAGAGCTCGGGGCCGTCCCCGAGCTCCTCCTGGTAGGAGTAGCGCTGTTCCTTCCAGGGGTCGCCGACGTTGTGGTAGCCGCGCTCCTCCCAGAAGCCGCGACGGTCGGCGGTCATGTACTCCACACCCCGCACCCACTTGGGGCCCTTCCAGGCGTACAGGTGCGGGACGATCAGGCGGACCGGGAAGCCGTGCTCGGCGGTGAGGAGTTCGCCGTCCTTGTGGGTGGCGAAGATCGCACGGTCGGAGGCGAAGTCCGACAGGCGCAGGTTCGAGCTGAATCCGTACTCCGCCCAGACCATCACATGGGTGACGTCGGGCGCCGGAGGGGCGAGGTCCAGGATCGCGCCGGCCGGGATGCCGCCCCACTCCGCGCCGACCATGCTGAACTTCGTCACACAGTGCAGATCGGCCACCACGGTGGTGTACGGCAGGGCCGTGAACTCCTCGTGGTTCCAGGTGCGCTTGTCACCGTCGGCGGTGGCACCGAAGACCCGGAACTCCCAGCGCTCGGACCGGAACTTCGGCACCGGCCCGTAGTGCGTGACCGGCCAGCCACGCTGGAGTCGCTGCCCCGGCGGAAGCTCGGACCCTGCCGCTGCCCCAGATTCGCACTCCACCGGATGACCCATGTCTCCATCCTGACAGACCTCGGGCAGTGCCCTTGACCACCCGTCCGCAAATCGGACAACTCCTATCAAGTCAGCGCGTACTTACTAAGTACGCACTTACTGGACGATCTTCCCCGCCGGTGCAATCATGCCGCCGCATACCCCACCCGTCCCTCCGTATGGAAGGAGCCGCTGCCATGCAGGGCGACCCCGAGGTCATCGAGTTCCTCAACGAGCAGCTCACCGGCGAGCTGACCGCGATCAACCAGTACTTCCTGCACGCGAAGATGCAGGAGAACTTCGGCTGGACGAAGCTCGCCAAGTACACGCGGCACGAGTCGTTCGACGAGATGAAGCACGCCGAGGTGCTCACCGACCGGATCCTGTTCCTGGAGGGGCTGCCCAACTACCAGCGGCTGTTCCATGTGCGGGTGGGGCAGACCGTCAAGGAGATGTTCGAGGCCGACCGGCAGATCGAGGTGGAGGCGATCGACCGGCTCAAGCGGGGTATCAAGGTGATGCGCGAGAAGGGCGACATCACGTCCGCGAACATCTTCGAGGACATCCTGGCCGACGAGGAGCACCACATCGACTACCTCGACACCCAGCTGGAGCTGGTGGAGAAGCTCGGCGAGGCGCTCTACATCTCCCAGGTGATCGAGCAGCCGGAGAGCTAGGGCCCGTCCGGCGGACAGACCCTAGGCGGCCTCGTCCAGGTCCGCGAGGTCCGAGAGTTCCGTGAGGACGGGCACGCCCTGGTCGGCCAGCTCGCGACGCGGGCACGCGCCACGGCCGAGGATCGCCTGGATGCGCCGCACACACGAACCGCAGTCGGTGCCCGCCTTGCAGGCGGAGGCGATCTGGCGGGGGGTGCAGGCGCCGTCCTCCGCATGCTTCTTCACCTGCGCCTCGGTCACCCCGAAGCAACTGCAGACGTACACGCGGATTCACCTCCCACCGGGATCGATAAGCACTGCCGCCCCGATTGATCGGTGAGGCTAACCTAACCTTACCCGGCACGCCGGAGCCGTGAAAGTGGGGTGGGGCGCGGATCGTATGTGATCCGCGCCCCACTTCACCTGGACGTAACAGACGAACCCGTCACTGGTCCCTGTACATCTCCGCGACGAGGAAGGCCAGGTCGAGCGACTGGCTGCGGTTCAGGCGCGGGTCGCAGGCCGTCTCGTAGCGCTGGTGCAGGTCGTCCACGAAGATCTCGTCGCCGCCGCCCACACACTCGGTGACGTCGTCGCCGGTCAGCTCCACGTGGATGCCGCCCGGGTGCGTGCCCAGCCCCTTGTGGACCTCGAAGAAGCCCTTGACCTCGTCGAGCACGTCGTCGAAGCGCCGGGTCTTGTGCCCGGAGGCCGCCTCGAAGGTGTTGCCGTGCATCGGGTCGGTCACCCAGGCCACGGTGGCGCCGGACGCGGTGACCTTCTCCACCAGCTCGGGGAGCTTGTCACGGATCTGGTCCGCACCCATCCGCACGATGAAGGTCAGCCGGCCCGGCTCGCGGTCCGGGTCGAGGCGGTCGATGTACTGCAGCGCCTCCTCGGCCGTGGTCGCCGGGCCGAGCTTGATCCCGATCGGGTTGCGGATCTGCGAGGCGAACTCGATGTGCGCCCCGTCCAGCTGCCGGGTGCGCTCACCGATCCACACCATGTGCCCGGAGACGTCGTACAGCTTGCCCGTGCGCGAATCGACCCTGGTCAGCGCCGACTCGTAGTCGAGCAGCAGCGCCTCGTGCGAGGAGAAGAACTCGACCGTCTTGAACTCCTCCGGGTCCGTGCCACAGGCCCGCATGAAGTTCAGCGCGTTGTCGATCTCACGCGCCAGCTGCTCGTAGCGCTGGCCGGACGGGGACGACTTCACGAAGTCCTGGTTCCAGGCGTGCACCTGCCGCAGATCGGCGTAGCCACCCGTGGTGAAGGCACGCACCAGGTTCAGCGTGGAGGCGGAGGCGTTGTACATCCGCTTCAGCCGCTCGGGGTCCGGGATCCGGGCCGTCTCGTTGAATTCGAAACCGTTGACGGAGTCGCCGCGGTAGGTCGGCAGCGTCACCCCGTCACGGGTCTCGGTCCCCTTGGAGCGCGGCTTGGAGTACTGGCCGGCGATCCGGCCCACCTTCACCACCGGCACCGAGGCGGCGTACGTCAGGACGGCGCCCATCTGGAGCAGCGTCTTGAGCTTGTTGCGGATGTGGTCGGCGGACACCGCGTCGAAGGCCTCGGCGCAGTCGCCGCCCTGGAGAAGGAACGCCTCTCCCTTGGCGACGGCCGCCATCCGGGCGCGCAGCTGGTCGCACTCACCCGCGAAGACGAGCGGCGGATACGACTCGAGGTCCGCGATCACTGCGCGCAGAGCCTCGACGTCGGGGTACTCGGGCTGCTGCGCCGCGGGCAGGTCTCGCCAGGTGTTGCCAGCGCTCGGGCTGGTCTTAGCGTTCACGGTCACCTCGTAAACACTACGGGGTCGTGTCGCCATATTTTCTTTCGGCTCGACTGGTGAGACGGAGTGTTTGCCTCATGGACAGCACGGCCGTGCTGTAGGGTTTTTCGCATGTTCGCGCTTTCGCACCAGACCTGGTGGTGGACCGCTCATCCGGCGGCCCACTGACTGCGCGTACGCAAGACTTCGCGAAGGCCGCCCGAGGGGCGGCCTTCGGCGTATCCGGGGTCGTTCCTCACCGCCATCGATCACCCCATCGACGGACATCGACGCAAGAGGAACCATGGACCTGGCACAACTGCTGCACGACCCCCGTCCCTTCGCCCTGCTCCGCCGCCGCACGCCGGGCCGCGACGAGCACACGGTGGAGGTGCTGCTCGGCCCCGTCACCTCCCGGGAGCGCCTGGCCGACCTGCCCGACGAGGGCCTCGCACTCGTCCCGTTCCGGCAGATCCGCGAGCGCGGCTTCGACGTCCGCGACGACGGCACCCCGCTGCTGGTACTGACGCCCGAGGAGTCGTACGAGATCCCGCTCGCCGAGGCCCTCCGGTCGCTGCCGGGCCATGAGGTGCGGGTCGAGGGCGGGGGCTTCGACGTGGGCGACGAGGCGTACGGCGAGATCGTCGGGCGGGTGCTGCGCGAGGAGATCGGCCGGGGCGAGGGCGCGAACTTCGTGATCCGGCGGACCTACGAGGGTGAGATCCCAGGCTTTGGCCGCGCCGACGCGCTGGCGCTGTTCCGGCGGCTGCTGGAGGGCGAGCGGGGCGCTTACTGGACATTTGTCGTGCACACCGAGGACCGGACGCTGGTGGGTGCCAGTCCCGAGGTGCACGTGCGGATGTCCGGCGGCACGGTCGTCATGAACCCGATCAGCGGGACGTACCGGTATCCGGCCGAGGGGCCGACGGCCGAGCACCTGCTGGACTTCCTCGCGGACGGCAAGGAGATCGAGGAGCTGTCCATGGTCGTCGACGAGGAACTGAAGATGATGTGCACCGTCGGCGACAGGGGCGGGGTGGTCGTCGGCCCGCGCCTGAAGGAGATGGCGCACCTCGCGCACACCGAGTACGAGCTGCGCGGGAAGTCCTCCCTGGACGTGCGGGACGTGCTGCGGGAAACCATGTTCGCGGCGACGGTCACCGGGTCGCCGGTGCAGAACGCGTGCCGGGTGATCGAGCGCCACGAGGTCGGCGGGCGCGGTTACTACGCGGGGGCACTGGCGCTGCTCGGGCGGGATTCCGGGGGCACCCAGACGCTGGACTCCCCCATTCTCATCCGCACCGCCGACATCCGCGCCGACGGCCGGCTGCGCGTCCCGGTCGGCGCGACGCTGGTGCGCGGCTCGGACCCGGCCGGCGAGGTGGCGGAGACGCACGCGAAGGCGTCGGGCGTGCTGGCGGCCCTCGGGGTACGGCCCGCCCGGCCCCGCGCCGAGCGGGAGCGGCCGCAGCTGGCCGACGACCCCCGGGTGCGGGCCGCGCTGGACGGGCGCCGCTCGTCGCTGGCGCCGTTCTGGCTGCGGATGCAGGAGCGGTCGGCGTCCCTGGAGGGGCATGCCCTGGTGGTCGACGGTGAGGACACCTTCACGGCGATGCTCGCGCACGTGCTGCGGTCGAGCGGGCTGGACGTCACCGTCCGGCGGTACGACGAGCCGGGGCTGCGGGAGGCCGTGCTCGCGCACGGGGGACCTGTCGTACTCGGCCCCGGGCCGGGTGACCCGGCCGACCTGGACGATCCCAAGATGCGGATCCTTCGGGACCTGGCCGCCACGGTGATCCGGGAACACCGGCACGGCGTGCTGGGGGTCTGCCTGGGCCATGAGCTGATCGCGGCCGAGCTGGGTCTCGAGATCGTGCGCAAGCAGGTGCCGTACCAGGGGGCGCAGACCACGATCGACCTGTTCGGGCGGCCGGAGACCGTCGGCTTCTACAACAGCTTCGTGGCCCGCTGCGACGAGGAGGCCGCCCGGGAGCTGGCCGCGCACGGCGTCGAGGTGAGCCGGGCCGGGAACGGGGAGGTGCACGCCGTCCGAGGGCTCGGTTTCGCGGGCGTGCAGTTCCACCCGGAGTCGGTCCTGACGCTGAACGGGGCGGCGGTCGTACGGGAACTGGTGGGCCAGTTGCGCCGCACGACCGTGTAGCCGTCCGGTGGCCGCCGTCAGCCGAAGAAGACCCCGACCTCCTCGTACAGCTTCGGGTCCACCGTCTTCAGCTTGGCCGTGGCCTCGGCGATCGGGACGCGGACGATGTCGGTGCCGCGCAGGGCGACCATCTTGCCGAAGTCGCCGTCGCGCACGCAGTCGATGGCGTGCAGGCCGAAACGGGTGGCGAGCCAGCGGTCGAAGGCGCTGGGGGTGCCGCCGCGCTGGATGTGCCCGAGGACCGTGGTGCGAGCCTCCTTGCCGGTGCGCTTCTCGATCTCCTTGGCCAGCCACTCCCCGACCCCGGACAGCCGGACATGCCCGAAGGAGTCGAGCGACTGGTCCTTGAGGACCACGTCGCCGTCCTTCGGCATGGCACCCTCGGCGACGACGACGATCGGGGCGTACGACGCCTTGAAGCGGGAGGTGATCCAGGCGCACACCTGGTCGAGGTCGAAGCGCTGTTCGGGGATGAGGATGACGTTGGCGCCGCCGGCCAGGCCGGAGTGCAGGGCGATCCAGCCCGCGTGGCGGCCCATCACCTCGCAGACGAGGACCCGCATATGGGACTCGGCGGTGGTGTGCAGGCGGTCGATGGCCTCGGTGGCGATGCCGACCGCGGTGTCGAAGCCGAAGGTGTAGTCGGTGGCGGACAGGTCGTTGTCGATGGTCTTCGGCACGCCGACACAGGGCACGCCGTACTCGTCGGACAGCCGCGCGGCGACGCCGAGGGTGTCCTCGCCGCCGATCGCGATGAGCGCCTCGACCTCCTGCTTGGCGAGGTTCTCCTTGATGCGGCGGATGCCGTTCTCCTGCTTCAGCGGATTCGTGCGCGAGGAGCCGAGGATGGTGCCGCCGCGGGGCAGGATGCCGCGCACCGCGGGGATGTCGAGCCGCACGCTGTCGTTCTCCAGCGGCCCGCGCCAGCCGTCCCGGAAGCCGACGAAGTCGTAGCCGTACTCCTGTACGCCCTTGCGGACGACGCCCCGGATGACGGCGTTGAGCCCGGGGCAGTCGCCGCCTCCGGTCAGTACTCCGACCCGCATGGAAATGTCCCTTCACCGCGGTTGCCTGACGCCCAGTCACGGTAATGGTGATTCGCGTCACACCGGGAGAGGCGGGAAGGGTGATTCCGGTGAATTGTCAGGACGTTGCTTTACCCGTCCCGGGGATCTACTCGTCGTCGAGCCCGCGCTCTATCGCGTACCGCACCAGCTCGACCCTGTTGTGCAGTTGCAGCTTGCCGAGGGTGTTCTGGACGTGGTTCTGGACCGTGCGGTGGGAGATGACGAGGCGTTCGGCGATCTGCTTGTAGCTCAGGCCCTTGGCGACCAGCCGCAGCACCTCCGTCTCCCGCTCGGTCAGCCGGGGCGCCCCCGGCTCGTCGGCGTCCGGGGCGGGCGCGGGCTCGGAGGCCAGACGGCGGTACTCGCCGAGGACCAGTCCGGCCAGGCCCGGCGTGAACACCGGGTCGCCGACGGCGGTACGGCGCACCGCGTCCAGGAGTTCCTCGGTCGAGGCCGACTTCAACAGATAGCCGGTCGCGCCGGACTTGACGGCCTCCAGGACGTCGGCGTGCTCGCCGCTCGCGGACAGGACGAGGACGCGCAGGGCGGGGTTGTGGCCGACCAGTTCCTTGCACACCTGGACGCCGGGCTTGGCGGGCAGGTTGAGGTCCAGGACGAGGACGTCCGGCACGGCGGCCTTGGCGCGGCGGACCGCCTGGTCGCCGTCGCCCGCGGTGGCGACCACCTCGAAGCCGGACTCGGCCAGGTCGCGGGCGACCGCGTCGCGCCACATCGGATGGTCGTCGACCACCATGACCCTGATCGGGTCCTGCTGCTGTGTCATCGCTGTTCCGCCTTCCCCCGCGCCTTCCCGGCGCCCTTCGGTACCTTCAACTCGACTTCCGTGCCCTGCCCGGGGACGGAGATCAGCTCGGCGCTGCCGCCGAGGTCGCGCAGGCGTCCCCGGATCGACTGGGCTACGCCGAGCCGGCCCTCGCCCTCGGCCTGGGCGAGCCGGCCCTCGGGGATGCCGGGGCCGTCGTCCCGGACGGTGACGACGATCTCGTCGGGTTCGTCCTCGACCAGGATCCAGGCCCGCGCCTCCTCCCCCGCGTGCCTGCGCACATTGTCCAGGGCGGCCCCGACCGCGGCGGCCAGCTCCCGCGCCGCCGCCCGCGGCAGCGGCACCGGGGCGCCGGGCTCGGCGAGGCTGACCCGGGCGCCTGCGTAGCGGGCGAGCAGGGTGCGCAGGTCGACGGGGCCGTCGTCGTCCGGCTCGTCGACCGTGCGGACGACGGCTCCGGCGGCCGCGTCCTCCGAGACCCGGGAGACCGGCAGCAGACCGCCGGAGACCAGCGTGCGCAGCGCCACCTCCTGCTCCCCGGCCAGCCGCCCCAGCTCGGCCGCCTCGCCGCCGATGACCGCGCCGCGCCGCTGCACCATCGCCAGCACCTGGAGCACACTGTCGTGGATGTCCCGGGCCAGCCGCTCCCGCTCCCGGGTCGCCGCCTCGATCTCCAGGGCGCGGGCGAGGGTGCGCTCGGAGGCGCGGGCGACCTCCACTACGTAGCCGATGGCCACGGAGGCGATCCAGACCAGCAGGACGGCGTGCACGGTGTCCCGGGACGGGGTGCCCCGCTGGACGATGTTGGCGACGGCGACCGGCGTCGAGGCGAACGCCGCCCAGCGCCAGCCGCCCTTGAGCGCGAAGGCGAGGACCGCGCCGGCCGTCCATATCGACGGCAGCGTCGGACCGCCCGACACGATGCGCTCGTGGGAGACGGCGACGGGCGTGAGGAGGATGCCGGTGAGCGCCAGGGTCAGGTCGACGGCGAGGAAGCGCCGGGTGCACTGCGCGGCGCTCGCGACCTTGGGCAGCGTGGCCAGGGTCCAGACGAAGAGGACCGCGTAGTAGCCGACGGCGACCCAGGGGCGTACGAACACGTCGTACGCGAAGACGAACAGGCCGATCGCGTACACCATCGTGAGCACGCGGTACCCGGCGAGCGCACGCCACAGCGGCTGCTCGACCGACATCCTCATGACACGCTCGCGCTTGGGCATGGCCCCCGTTCCCCCCTGGTCCCGCCTGGTCCCGCTGCTAGGCCTCGGCCTTCTTCTCCGCCTCCTTGGCGGCCTTCTCCGCTTCTTTGGCCGCCTTCGCCGCGTCCGCGATCTGCCGCTTGGCGGCGGTCGCGTACATGTCGACGTACTCCTGGCCGGAGAGCTTCATGATCTCGTACATGACCTCGTCGGTCACCGCGCGCAGCACGAAACGGTCGTGCTCCATGCCCTGGTAGCGGCTGAAGTCCAGGGCCTCGCCGATGCGGATGCCCGGGCGCATCAGCTTCGGCATGACCTTGCCGGGCGGCTGGATCTTCTCGGTGTCGATCATCGCGACGGGGATGACCGGCGCGCCGGTGGCGAGCGCCACGCGCGCGAGGCCGCCGGGCTTGCCCCGGTACAGGCGGCCGTCGGGCGAGCGGGTGCCCTCCGGGTAGATGCCGAACAGCTCGCCGCGCTCCAGCACCTCTATGCCGCTCTTGATCGCGGCTTCACCGGCGCCGCGCGCCCCGGACCGGTCCACCGGGAGCTGTCCGACGCCCTTGAAGAAGGCCGCCGTCAGACGGCCCTTCACGCCCGGGGTGGTGAAGTACTCGGCCTTCGCGATGAAGGTGACCTTGCGGTCGAGGACCGCGGGCAGGAAGAACGAGTCCGAGAAGGACAGGTGATTGCTCGCCAGAATGGCGGCACCTTCGGCCGGAATGTTCTCCAGTCCCTCCACCCAGGGCCTGAAGGCGACCTTCAGCGGCCCGCCGATGGCGACCTTCATCGTGCCGTACAACACCCGTGTGCCTCCTGTTTCCGTCGCTCAGACCTTAACCCGGAGTGCCGTCAATGGGCCCGACGACCCTGGTCGGTGTCAGTGCGGTCGCGTACGGTGAAGCACATCCGCCAGTCCTTCATGCCTTTCTCAGGAACAGGAGCCCGAAAGGTGCCGGTTCTCCCCGGAGCCGAGCCGTACCGCCACGAGGGCGGGGAGGTGGGTGTCCTCCTCTGTCACGGCTTCACCGGCTCGCCCCAGTCGCTGCGCCCCTGGGCGGAGCACCACGCGGCGCACGGCCTGACCGTGTCGCTGCCCCTGCTGCCCGGGCACGGCACGCGCTGGGAGGACATGCAGGTCACGGGCTGGCAGGACTGGTACGCGGAGGTGGACCACGCGCTGCGGCTGCTCGCCGAGCGCAGTTCCCGGGTGTTCGTCGCCGGTCTGTCGATGGGCGGCGCGCTGGCGCTTCGACTGGCGGCCCGACACGGCGGACAGGTCGCCGGCGTGGTCGTCGTCAACCCGACGAACCGGGTGCACGGCCTGTCTGCGTACGCCCTTCCGGTGGCCCGGCACCTCGTGCGGACGACGAAGGGCATCGCCAGCGACCTCGCCAAGGGCGGCGCCGCGGAGCTGGCTTACGACCGGGTGCCGCTGCACACGGCGCACTCCCTGCGGGTGTTCCTGCGCCGGCTGGACGGCGAGCTGCCCCAGGTCACCCAACCGTTGCTGCTGCTGCGCAGCGCCCAGGACCATGTGGTCCCGGCAGCCGACTCGGCGCGGGTGCTGAGCCGGGTGTCCTCCGTGGACGTAACGGAGATCGTGCTGGAACAGAGTTACCACGTGGCGACGTTGGACCACGATGCGGACCGGATCTTCGAGGAGAGCCTCGCCTTCATCGGCCGGCTCGCACCCAGTGTCGGCAAGGAAGGGACGGCCGCAGTTGGCTGAGCACGACTCCGACCGCGAGGATCGCGAGCCGGACGAGAAGGGGGTGCCCTTCGACGAGGCCGCCGCTTGGCGGGCGATCGTCGCAGGGTACGGCGACGAGCCGCCGGATCCGCCGGGGGCCCGGCCCTTCAAGCCGGTGGAGGATCTCGCGCTGCTCGAGAAGGAGCCCCCGGGCGAGGGGGCCGACAGCTCCGAGGAGCCGCGGCCCGCCCGGCCGCTGGGCAGCTCGATCTCGTTCGCGCCCGGCGTGGGTCCGCGCGACTACACCGCGCCGGAGTCCTCCGAGGACGACTTCGACGAGGACGACGAGGGCCACTTCGTACCGCCCGATCCGCCGCCGCTGCCGACCGCCGACACGACCGCCAGATTGGCCTGGCTCGGTGTGGCCGGCGGCCCGGTCCTGCTCCTGGTGGCCGTGCTGCTCGGCTGGGAGATGACGTGGTGGCTGGCGACCCTCGGCATCGGCGGGTTCCTCGGCGGGTTCGTGACGCTGGTGACCCGGATGCGGACGGACGACGACGATGACGGCGACCCGGGGCGCGGGGCCGTGGTCTGACGCGCCCTACGACGCCGGGATCTTGAGGGCGGCCAGGACCGGAAGGTGGTCCGTGGCCGCCCTCAGGTCCCTCTCCGTGATCCCCGGCTGGTGCAGGGGCACCCCGCAGCCGAGCACCTCGATGCCCTGGGTGGCGAGGACGGCGTCGATGCGCTGGTGGGGTTCGGCCGGGGTCGAGGTGAACTCGCCGCCCCAGGGGGCGGTGGCCCGGCCGTCCTGGAGGGCGGCGGCCAGGTGCCGGAAGGTGGGTCCGTCGGGGCGCTCGTTGAGATCGCCGCCCACGACGGCGTGCTCCACACCCATCCCGGTGAGCCGGTCGAGGAGCAGGCCGGCCTGCTCGTAGCGCTCGTCCTTCTGCAGGCTGAGGTGGCAGCTGACGACGCCGAGGCGGGCTGCGCCGAAGCGGACCACCGCCGTGGCGAGGCCGCGGCGGTGCAGGCCGGGGGTAAGGGGGAGCAGGACGTCCTCGGTCCGTTCGACGGTGGCCCGGAGCGAGCAGAGGATCGCGGGGCCCGCGGCTGTGGCTCCGCCGGTGAGAACGACCTGGCCGGAGGCCGCTGCGAGGCGGGCCAGCTTCTTGCGCCAGCGGAAGAAGCGGGGGGCTTCCTGGACGAGGACCAGGTCGGGGGCGCAGGCGGTGATCACCCTTGCCAGGGCGTGGGTGTCGTCGCGCATCGAGCGGATGTTGTAGCTCAGGACGCGGACGAGGGCTGAACCGTCGGGCTCTGTGTGGGAGTTGGGGAGCAGCGCCATGTGGATCAATGTACGCCCCATGGCGCGCGCAGGTGTCCGTTCGCGCGTGCGGGCGCGCGGGGCTGTCGCGCGGTTCCCCGCGCCCCGTGTCGGAGCGCAGGGAACCCGGGAGGTGTCCCTACATGATCGGGTCGGGCTCGCGGGCCAGGTCGGCTGCGCCCACCAGGCCCGCCTTGTTGCCGAGCTGAGCGGCGATGACGTCGGCGACCGGGCGCCAGTTGCCGCCGACCAGCCAGCGCTTGTAGGACTTGCGGATCGGGTCGAGGACCAGCTCGCCCTCGTCCGAGAGGCCACCGCCGACGATGAAGGCGGACGGGTCGAAGAGGGAGGCCAGGTCGGCGAGGCCCGCGCCGGCCCAGCGGGCCAGCTCACGGTAGGAGTCCACGGCGACCAGGTCGCCCTGGCGGGCGGCCATGGAGATGTGCTTGCCCTCGATGCCCTCCGGGGTGCCGTCGCCCAGGGACAGGAGCACCTCGGCGTTCTCCGGGGTCGCGTTGGCGCGCTGCTTGGCGTAGCGGACCAGGGCACGGCCGGAGGCGTACTGCTCCCAGCAGCCCTGGCTGCCGCAGCCGCACTGCAGGCCGTCCGGGACCATCCGGATGTGGCCGAACTCCGCGGCCACGCCGAAGTGGCCGCGGCGCAGCTTGTTGCCGATGATGATGCCGCCGCCGAGGCCGGTGCCGAGCGTGATGCAGATGACGTTGCGGTGGCCCTTGCCGGCGCCGAACTTGTACTCGCCCCAGGCGGCGGCGTTGGCGTCGTTCTCGACCACGACCGGCAGGCCCACGCGGGCCTCGACCTTCTCCTTCAGCGGCTCCTGGCGCCAGTCGATGTTGGGGGCGAAGTACACCGTGGAGCGCTGCCGGTTCACGTATCCGGCCGCACCGATACCCACGCCGACGATCTCGTGCCCCGCACGCGCACCCTCCACAGCCGAGGCGATGGCGTCCACGATGGCCTCGGGCGTGGTGGGGGTCGGCACCTTGAAGGTCGAGAGGATGTTGCCTTCCTCGTCGACCACGCCGGCCGCGATCTTGGTGCCGCCGATGTCGACGCCGATGGTGAGTCCCATGAATCCCTCAGTTTCGGTCGAGCCCCGCTACGGCCAACCGTACCCGAGGCCCTGCCGGTGAAAGGCTTCAGTCCAGGTCGATGCGTTCCCCGGGGCCGGTGCCCTCGCCCCGGTCGGGACGGTCGGTCCGGTCGTCCTTCAGGTCGGCCGCGCCGGTGGTCCAGCGGTGCTCCTGGGCCTGGACGGCGGAGCGGTAGGCGGCCAGCAGCTCGGAACCGGCCGCGGCGAGATGGTCGAAGATCTCCGGGTTGCGCTCTATCACGGGCTCCACGGCGGCCTTGGCCTGCTGGACGACCTGGCGCACCACCTGCTGGGCGGCGGGTCCGGCGACGGCTCCGAGGAGCGGGGACTGGAGGCCGGACAGCTTGTCGGCCACCGTGTCCACGAGCCTGCGCAGTTCCTCGGCGGCGGAGCCCGCGGGCGGGCCCTGCGCGGCACGGCGGCGGGCCTTCTCGGCGGCGAGGTCCTCGGCACAGGCCGTGGCCCAGGCGTCGGTGTCGGTGTCGGTCGCCCGGTCCTGCTCGGCTTCCTCGGCCTTCTCGAAGGGGCCGGGTGCGGGGCGGTCTTCGCTCATGGCGGGCTCCTGACTACGGTTCGCCCCTACGACGTTACCCGAACGGCCGTACGCGGTTCACCGCCGCGCGGCGGGCCACAGGTCGGGGTCGGGGGCGAACCGGATGCGCAGTTCGCCCTCGCGCAGCGCGGCCCCGGCGACGGTGCAGCGGCGCAGGGCGGACGGGAGCGGAACGATCCGCCGGAAGCTGCCCGCGCTGATCACGAGTTCGTCGCCGCGCCGGACCAGGTCCAGGTCGTCCCGTATCGCGCCGGGCAGCGGGAGGTGCCAGACCAGCACGCCGTCCTCGGCGAGGCGGTCGGCGACGGGCCACTCGACCGGGGTGGGCGCGGCGTTGACACCGGGGACGGCGAGGGCGTCCAGGTCCTCGGTGCCGTGCGGGTCGCGGCCGAGGTGGGGGACGGTGTGGACGTCGTACGACTCCGTCCAGGCGGCCAGGGCCTTGCGCTGCTGGGCGAGGAGGCCGGAGAGCCAGGTGTCGGGCACGGTCTCGGGCAGGACGCGGTTGGCGATCAGGGCCTCGGTGCGCAGGCCGCGCAGGGCGAGGCCGAGGGCCGCGGTGGTGACGGCGTCGGTGCCGGCGGGGCCGGGCTCGGCTACCAGGCGTACGGCGGTGCCGCGGTCGGTGATGACGGCCTCGACGGCGGCCAGCTCGACATCCCAGCGGGCTGCCGTCTCGTACAGCCACTCGGCGGGCATGGGGACGCCTGCCAGCCGTCCGAGGACCGGGCGCAGGGCGCGGGCCGCCTGGCGCTCGGGCGGGAGCAGCCGGCGCAGGTAGCGGCGCAGCTCCTCGGGGAGGGCGAGCAGCGGGAGGGCCTGCGGGAGGGGCGGGAGGTCCGCGACGAGGAGGTCGTATCGATCGGAGAGGGCGGCGTCTCTCAGGGCGCGCAGGAAGGACAGTTCCTCGGCGCCGGGCAGCGGGGTGACCTCCTCGCCGTCCAGGCGTGCGGCGCCGAGGAGGTCGAGGACGTTCGCAGCGCGGCTCTGGAAGGCGGTGAGGTCCTGCCGGAAGCGTTCCGTGGCGTCGGGGCGCCAGGCCGTGAGGTGCTCGGTGATCTCGGTCGGGGCCGGTCCTGTCGCGGAGCCCAGCGCCGTGCCGAGGGTGTCGGTGCGGTCGGCACTGAGGAGGAGGGTACGGGTGCCCTCCCGAGCGGCGTCGACCGCGGTGGCGGCGGCGACCGTGGTACGACCGCTGCCGCCCGGGCCCGTGATCAGGATGGTGCGCATGAGGGTGAACGGTAACGGAGGGCGGAAGGCGCGGCCGGCGAGGCCCGGTTGCCCCGGGGCCAGTGGGCGGGCACAGACTCAGTCGCCCGACTCCACCCGCTTCTTCAGGCCCGCCAGTGCGCGGTCGATGATGACCTTCTCCGCCTTGCGCTTGATCATGCCGAGCATGGGGATCTTGACGTCGACCGTGAGCTGGTAGGTGACCTCGGTGGCACCCGCACCGGCCGGCTTGAGGAGGTAGGAGCCGTCCAGGGAGCGCAGCATCTGGGACTTCACGAGCGTCCAGGAGACCTCGTTCTCCCCGGTCCAGGTGTAGCCCAGGGTCTGGTCGTCCTTGATGGCTCCGGCGTCCATGACGAGGCGGACCTGCTCGGCGCGGCCCCGGCCGTCGGTCTTGAGGACCTCCGCCTCCTTGACCTCGCCCGTCCAGTCCGGATAGCGGGCGAAGTCGGCGATCACCGCCATGACGTCGGCCGGAGCCGCCTCGATCGTGATGCTCGAACTGGTGTGTTCTGCCATCGCCGTGGCTCCTCCAGATACGGACCTAAGAGTGTGCAGCGTGAAGGCTACCGCGCCGCCGACCTGCCGCCTTCACCCCATCCACCCCGTCTCCGCGTTCTCACCATTCGAGGGCCCAGGGCCTGCCCGTACCGGCAAAGTGCCCCACGTTCACGCACTCGGTGGCGCCGATCCGCATCCGGCGGGCCAGCGGCTGGTGGACGTGCCCGAAGAGGGAGTAGCGCGGCCTGGTGCGGTGGATGGCCGCCAGCAGCGCCCGGCTGCCCCGCTCGAAGCGGCGCGCGACGGTGTCGTAGACCAGCTCGGGCACCTCCGGCGGGATGTGCGTGCACAGCACGTCCACCTCACCGAGCGCCTCGATCTTGGCCGCGTACTCCTCGTCGTCGATCTCGTACGGCGTCCGCATCGGGGTGCGCAGGCCGCCGCCCACGAAGCCGAAGGTCCAGCCACCGATCTCCACCCGCTCGCCGTCCAGCACCCTGGTGCCGGGCCCGGCGTACTCACTCCACAAAGGCGGCATATCGACATTGCCGTAGGTGGCGTACGTCGGGGTCGGGAACGCGGCGAACAGCTCGGCGTACTGCTTGCGCACCGCCTTCTCGATCGCGGCGGCCCGGTCGGAGCCGATCCCGGCCCACAATCGGGCGCCGAAGGCACGCGCCTCCTCGAAGCGGCGGGCGGTGCGCAACTCGACGATGCGGTCGGCGTTCTCCCTGCCGAACAGGTCGGGGAAGATCCCGCGGGAGTGGTCGGCGTAGTCGAGGAAGAGGACGAGGTCGCCGAGACAGACCAGGGCGTCCGCACCTTCGCCGGCCCGGGCCAGGTCACGGGCGTTGCCGTGTACGTCGCTGACCACGTGGACGCGTGTCCTTCGGTTACCGGAGCGTGTGGGTGCCATGGCGATCAAGCGTAGGCGTGTGGGGTGTGCGTGAACAGTGACGGCCCGGTCTGCCGCAACTCGCCGGTCGGTTGGGCCGTGGACTACTGTGCGCCCAGGAACGCCATCCTGTGTGACGCAGCGAACATCTCGTCGGGACCCCCTGTCGTAGAAGCCATACCGACCGGTAACGTCCGGGCAGTCCAGTAGTGCTCAGGGTTTCAACCAAGCGGTGGACACCCGGAGCACCTGCCCGAGCCTTGGACCGCACCGTCGCATCACACAGTGTCGTGGCGCCGGCGCCCTATGAGGAGCAGCAGTCTTGCGCGAGTTCAGCCTTCCGGCTTTGTACGAGGTCCCTGCGGACGGCAATCTGACCGACATCGTCCGCAGAAACGCCGCGCAGCATCCCGACGTCGCCGTCATCGCCCGCAAGGCGGGCGGCGCCTGGCAGGACGTGACGGCCACGGAGTTCCTGGCCGAGGTGCACGCCGCCGCCAAGGGGCTCATCGCCTCCGGTGTGCAGCCGGGCGACCGGGTCGGCCTGATGTCCAGGACGCGCTACGAGTGGACGCTCCTCGACTTCGCGATCTGGAGCGCGGGCGCGGTCACCGTGCCGGTGTACGAGACCAGCTCGCCGGAGCAGGTGCAGTGGATCCTGTCCGACTCGGGCGCGACCGCGTGCATCGTGGAGCTGGACAGCCACGTGGCCGCCGTGGACTCGGTGCGCGACACCCTGCCCGCCCTCAAGCACGTCTGGCAGATCGAGGGCGGCGGCCTGGAGGAGCTGGGCCTGCTCGGGCAGGACGTCTCGGATGCGGCCGTGGAGGAGCGCAGCTCGCTCGCCAAGGCCGACGACCCGGCGACCATCGTCTACACGAGCGGCACGACCGGGCGCCCCAAGGGATGCGTGCTCACCCACCGCAGCTTCTTCGCCGAGTGCGGGAACATCGTGGAGCGGCTGCGGCCGCTGTTCCGTACCGGTGAGTGCTCGGTCCTGCTCTTCCTCCCGCTCGCGCACGTCTTCGGGCGGCTCGTGCAGATCGCGCCGATGATGGCGCCGATCAAGCTGGGCTGTGTTCCGGACATCAAGCACCTCACCGACGAGCTGGCCGCCTTCCGGCCGACGCTCATCCTCGGTGTCCCGCGCGTCTTCGAGAAGGTCTACAACTCGGCGCGGGCCAAGGCGCAGGCGGACGGCAAGGGCGCGATCTTCGACAAGGCCGCGGACACCGCCATCGCCTACAGCAAGGCGCTGGACACCCCGTCGGGCCCGCCCCTGGGTCTGAAGATCAAGTACAAGGTCTTCGACAAGCTGGTCTACAGCAAACTGCGCGCTGTCCTCGGCGGCCGCGGCGAGTACGCCATCTCCGGCGGCGCCCCGCTGGGCGAGCGGCTCGGGCACTTCTTCCGGGGCATCGGCTTCACGGTGCTGGAGGGCTACGGCCTGACCGAGTCCTGCGCGGCGACCGCGTTCAACCCCTGGGACCGGCAGAAGATCGGCACGGTCGGCCAGCCGCTGCCCGGTTCGGTGATCCGCATAGCGGACGACGGCGAGGTGCTGCTGCACGGCGAGCACCTGTTCAAGGAGTACTGGAACAACCCGGGCGCGACCGCCGAGGCGCTCGCCGACGGCTGGTTCCACACGGGTGACATCGGCACCCTCGACGAGGACGGCTACCTCAAGATCACCGGTCGCAAGAAGGAGATCATCGTCACCGCGGGCGGCAAGAACGTGGCCCCGGCCGTGATCGAGGACCGCATCCGCGCCCACGCGCTGGTCGCGGAGTGCATGGTGGTGGGCGACGGGCGGCCGTTCGTGGGCGCGCTGGTCACCATCGACGACGAGTTCCTGGGCCGCTGGGCCGAGGAGCACGGCAAGCCGGCGGGCTCCACCGCGGCGTCGCTGCGCGAGGACCCGGACCTGATCGCCGCGATCCAGGACGCGGTCGACGACGGCAACGCCGCGGTGTCGAAGGCGGAATCGGTGCGGAAGTTCCGCATTCTGTCCTCCCAGTTCTCGGAGGAGTCGGGCCACCTCACCCCGTCGCTGAAGCTCAAGCGGAACGTGGTGGCGAAGGACTACGCGGACCAGATCGAGGCGATCTACGCCAAGTGACCCGTCCGCACGCTCATGGCGCGGTGTCCTCGGCGAGGACCCGCGCCATCGTGCGTTCGGCGAGCGCGGTGATG
Source organism: Streptomyces sp. NPDC005728 (assembly GCF_040630895.1). Lineage (NCBI taxonomy): Bacteria > Bacillati > Actinomycetota > Actinomycetes > Kitasatosporales > Streptomycetaceae > Streptomyces > Streptomyces sp. NPDC005728. The sequence continues at coordinate 21,271 of NZ_JBEXYL010000070.1, read as the reverse complement.
GTGACGAAGGGGTTCACCCCGATCGAGCCGGGCACCAGCGAGCCGTCGGTGATGTAGAGCCTGGAGTACCCCTTGACCCGGCCGTAGTCGTCGGTCGCCTTCCCCAGGACGCAGCCGCCCAGCGGGTGGTAGGTGAAGTCGTCCGCGAAGATCTTGCTGGTCGAGCCGAAGAGGTCGTACCGGTAGATGGTCGCGTTGGCCGCGTTGACGCGGTCGAACAGCTTCTTGGCCATCCCGACCGACACGGCGCTCTGGGCGGCGGTCCAGCCGAGTTTCACCGTGCCGGACGAGGAGTCGTACGAGAACGACGCCCGCTCGGGGTTCTTGGTGATCGCCAGGTACAGGCTGATCCAGTGCTCGAACCCCATGGGCAGCGGGGCGATCTCGGCGAAGACCGGGTTGGCGGTGTTGGCCCAGTCGTCGATGCCCATGACGGGCATGGTCGCCTGGTTGGCGCCGACGGTGTCCCAGATGTGGTTGGCGCGGCCGACCATGGTGTTGCCGTTGGTGCCCCAGCCGGCTCCCACACCGGAGTTCAGGTTCGGCAGGGTGCCGGTGTCCCGGGCGCGGACGAGGAGTTCGGTGGTGCCGAGGCTGCCGCCGCCGAGGAAGAGGTACGTGCAGCTGTACTGCTTGGTCTCCACGACCTTGCCGGTGGTGTCGACGCGGTCGGCGGTCAGCACGTACGACCCGTCGCTCGCCCTGGTGACCGCCCTGACCTTCTCCAGGGTGTGGATCGTGACGTTGCCGGTGCCGAGGGCGGCGGCCAGGTAGGTCTTGTCGAGGCTGCGCTTGCCATGGTTGTTGCCGTAGATGACCTCCCCGGCGAGCGCGGACTTCGTGGCCGTGCCGGCGGCCTCGCGCTGCATGTAGCCGAAGTCGTAGACGTTCGGCACGAAGGTGGTTTTCAGGCCGGCGTTGGCGGCGGCCTTCCGGGAGGTGCGGGTGAACTGGTACCACTCCGTGGACTCGAACCAGGCCGGGTCGACGGTGTTGACGCCGAGCACAGAGCGGGCGCGCGGGAAGTAGGTGCCGTACATCTCGTCGGCGTCCACGGTCGGGAACTGCTCGGCGAAGTAGGACTTCAGCGGGGTGACCGCCATGCCGCCGTTGACCAGGGAGCCGCCGCCGACGCCCCGGCCGACGTACACGGACATGTGGTCGTAGTGCACCCGGTCGAGGACTCCGGGGTAGCTGCTGATGTCCTTGTTGACGAGGTCCAGCCACAGGAAGGTGGCCAGCGGGGCCTCGGTGCGGGTGCGGAACCACATGGAGCGCTGGTCGGGGGCGCTGGTGGAGCAGAACACCTTGCCGTCGCCGCCGGCGGTGTTCCAGAGCCGGCCCATCTCCAGGACGAGGGTGCGGATGCCGGACTGGCCGAGGCGGAGGGCGGCCACGGCCCCGCCGTAGCCCGAACCGACCACGATGGCCGGGGCGTTGTCGACGGCGGCCGGTTCGGCCGCCTGCGCGGACTTCAGACCGATGCGGGTGAGACCGGCCGTGGCGGCGGTCTGGAGGGCGATCATGCCCAGGATGTGACGCCTACTCAGCTGACGCTGCATCAGTTTTGCTGTCATGCGCGCAGCATGGGCGGATTTTCCCGTTCCGCCTAGAGCGGGGACAAGTTTTTGAAGGCGTCTTTCAGAGCATTTCCTTGAGCTTCTCCGCCAGCAGGTCCCAGCGCCACTTCTCCTCGACCCACTGGCGCCCCCGCTCCCCCATCCTGCGGCGCAGCTCGGCGTCGCCGAGAAGGGCGATGATGCGCTCGGCGGCCTCGGCCGGCTCGCCGCCCCTCACGACCCATCCCGTCTCGCCGTCCAGCACGGCGTCGGGGGCGCCGCCCGAGTCGCCGGCGACGACCGGCAGTCCGGTGGCGGAGGCCTCCAGGTAGACGATCCCGAGGCCCTCGACGTCCAGGCCGCCGCGCCGGGTGCGGCACGGCATGGCGAAGACGTCCCCGGCGCCGTAGTGCGCGGGCAGTTCGGACCAGGGCACGGCGCCGGTGAAGCGGACCGATGCCTCGAAGCCCGTCTCCCGGGCCAGGCGGCGCAGGTCCTGCTCGTAGGGCCCGCCGCCGACGACGAGCAGCACGGTGTCCGGCTCGGCGGCGAGGATCCGCGGCATGGCCCGGATGAGCGTGTCCTGGCCCTTCCTCGGCACCAGCCGGGAGACGCACACGACCACCGGCCGCTCGGTGAGCCCGAGCCGGGCCCGCACCTCGTCGCCGCCCGAGGCGGGGTGGAAGGTCTTCTCGTCGACCCCGGGCGGCAGCTGCACCATCCGCCCGGCCGCGTCCGGGGTGAGCGCGGTGGCGATCCGGGAGCGGGTGTACTCGCCGAGGTAGGTGAGCGTGTCCGTGGACTCCCCGATCCGGCCCAGCAGCTGCCGGGCCGCGGGCAGCTGGGCCCAGCCGGCCTCGTGACCGTGGGTGGTGGCCACCAGCCGCTCGGCGCCCGCCCTGCGCAGCGCGGGCGCCATCAGACCGAGCGGCGCGGCCGCCCCGAACCACACCGACGTGCAGCCGTGCTCCCGCAGCAGCCCGACCGCCCGCCGCGTCGCGCCCGGGGTGGGCAGCAGCATGGTCGTACGGTCGCGTACGACGGTGAAGGGCTGCTCGGCGTCGAAGGCGGCGGTGGCCTCGGCGCCCTCCCTGCCGCGCTTCCAGGTGGAGGCGTAGACGACGAGCCGCCCCGGGTCCAGCCGGAGGGCGATGTTGTGCAGGAAGGCCTGGATGCCGCCCGGCCGGGGCGGAAAGTCGTTGGTCACGATCAGGGTCTTGCGCATCACCGCCGACCCTACCGGGCGCGCTTGATGGCACGCGCACAGGTCGGCAGGGGATCATGGGTCCGGACCGGGGCAGGCGGACGAACAGGGGTGCAGGTGAGCGGGAAGGCGGCGGGGCTGCTGGCGGCCTGGTGCGGCACCCGGCTGGTGCTGCTGCTCCTCGTTCTGCGAGTACTCGTCTCCCCCGGTGTCGACGTCACCACCGACGTGTCGGTGATCTACCAGGGCTGGTACGAGGTGCTGCGCCACGGAGCGTTCCCGTCGGGCGACGTGACCTGGCAGTACCCGCCCGCCGCCGCCCTCGCGATCCTGGCCCCCGCCGCCCTGCCGTTCCTGACCTACGCCCACGCATTCTTCGTGCTGGTGTGCCTCGCCGACCTGGCCGTGCTCGTCCTGCTGCTGTACACGGGCCTGCGCCCCGGCCGGTCGCTGCGCGGTGCCGGGACCTGGGTGGCGGGCGTACCGTTGCTCGGCCCGACGGTGTACGCCCGCTACGACCTGATGGTGACCGCGGTGGCCGTGGGGGCCGTGCTCGCGGGGGCCCGGCATCCCCGCGTGCTCGGCGCGCTGGCGGGCTTCGGGGCGCTGCTGAAGGTGTGGCCGGCGCTGCTCCTGGTGGGTGCCACGCGGCTGCGGGCCTGGACCTCGGCCGCGGTGACCGCGGGCGGCCTCGCGGGACTGTTCGCGCTGGCCGCGCCCGGCGCCTTCGCCTTCCTCGCCTTCCAGCGGGACCGGGGCACCGAGGTGGAGTCGCTGGGCGGACTGGTCTTCCACGTGGCCCGGAGCTTCGGCTGGCAGGGACAGCTGCTGCTGAACTACGGGTCGATCGAATTCCTCGGCCCGTACGTCGGCCTGGTCAGCAGCGCGGCGATGGCGCTGTCCGGGGCCGCGTTCGGCTGGCTGGTGCTGTGGCGGCTGCGGGCGGCCCGGTTCGCCTCGCACACGCTCGCCGACGCGGCGTTCACGGCGGTGCTGCTGTTCACGGTCACCAGCCGGGTGATCAGCCCGCAGTACCTGGTGTGGCTGATCGGCCTGGCCGCCGTGTGCATGTGCTTCCGGGCGAGCCGTATGGGCGCACCCGCCGTGATGCTGCTCGCCGCGGCCGTCCTGACGGTCCTGGAGTTCCCGCTCGGCTTCACGCACGTGGTCGCGAGCGACGCCTACGGCCTCACCCTGCTCCTGCTCCGCAACGGCCTGCTCGTCGCCGCCGCCCTCACGGCGGCCCGCCGCCTGTGGCACTCCACGGCCCCCGCCTCCCCCGCGGCCCCGCTGCGTCCTCGGGCGGCCCGCGAGAGAGCGCCCTCGGCCTCCTGACGCCGCCCGGTCAGCCGAGCCGCGTGCGCACGTACTCCCGCCACTGGGCGGTGAACGCCTCGGGTGTGGTTCCGAGGACCTTCTTCATCGCCCCCTCGACCGCGCCCGGGCGCTCGCGGTGGGCGCCGACGGCCCGGTAGAAGGTGTCGAGCCGGGCCTCGCCCCAGTGGTCGGCGATCATCGTGCAGGCCAGCCAGCCGCCCTCGTAGGCCTGCGCGAGGTGGGTGGGGTCGCCGCTGAACCCGAAGTCCCGGTCGGAGGGGAGACCGGAGGGCACGTGGCCGTCCCGGACCGCGCGGGCGAGTTCCGGTGCGGCCTCGGCGGGCGTGCGGCCGGTGCCGAGGTAGCCGATCCAGTCGGCGTAGCCCTCGGAGAGCCACAGCGGGGTGGCGGCGGTGGTGTGCGCGCGGGTGGCCACATGGGTGGTCTCGTGGGTGAGCACGACCTGCTTGCCGAGGCCGCCGAGCATGCCGTAGGCGTCCGGGTTGACGACCACCCGGTCCGCGGGCGCCTTCCCGCTGCCGCCCGCCTCGCCGGTGGTGACCGCGGCGATGCCCCGGTAGCCGGCGGCGGGCGAGCCGAGCAGGCCCGCCATGCCCTCCAGCGAGCGCGGGACGAGGACGACGACCCGGCGGGTCCAGTCCGTGCCCCACGCGCGGGAGACGGCCGGGACCGCGCGGTCGGCGAGCCGGGCGTACGCGCGCAGGTCGGCGGCGCTCCGGCCGGCCCCGAGGACCAGGCTGTGCGCGCCCTCGACCGCGGCCACCGTGCCCTGGTCCCAGAGCTGCTGCTCGGCCTTCGGCGCGGGCCGGTCGGCGGTGACGTACCACCCGTCGTCGGCGGTGCGGCCGAGGGCGAGGGTGCGGCGGACGCTGACCGGGGCCCGGTCGTAGCCGGAGATCCGGTAGCGCAGTTCCGCGTCGGCGGTGACACCGGTGCCGCGGTGGTGCAGGGCGGTCACCCGGTAGGTCCAGGAGGCCAGCGGGAGCGCGCGCAGCCGGTCGTACCCGGTCCGGGTGCCCGTCGTGCCGTACGCCGTCTCGTCGTGCCCGAGGAGGGCCGCCGAGCGCCGGTCGAGCACCTGCTGCACCTCGGCCCGCGCCGGGTCGGCTGCCGTCCGTCCGCCGCATCCGGCCAGGGGCGGTACGAGCAGCAGACACAGCCCGGCCGCTGCGGTCCGCCACACCCCCTGCATCCGTCTGCGATCAGCCATTTCCCGATCGTACGGCGCGCGGTCCGTGCTCAGGGACGGGTGACCGAGGAGACGGGCATCATGCCGACCGGGTCGTAGCGCACCGGGGCTCCCGGGTAGGGCGCGTGGACGACCTGGCCGTTGCCGACGTACATCCCCACATGGCTGGCGTCGGAGCGGTAGACGACCAGGTCGCCGGGGCGCGCCTCGGAGAGCGGGATCTGCCGGCCGGCGTACCGCTGCTCCTGCGAGGTGCGCGGCAGATGGATCCCGGCCTGCGCGTACGACCACTGCATCAGGCCGGAGCAGTCGAAGCCGGAGGGCCCGCTGGCACCCCACACGTAGGGGCGGCCGAGGGCGGAGAGGGCGGCGGCGACGGCGGCCGAGGAGCGGCCGTCGGGGGCGACGGCGCCGGACGGGTCGGGCAGGTCGGTGCGGCCGGAGCGGGAGGCACGGTCGTAGGCGGCGCGCTCGGCGGCGGGCAGGGAGTTGAGCAGCTGCCGGGCCCTGGCGAGCTTCTTCTCCACGGTCCGCTTGTGCTGGGCGACCGCCTTGCGGCTCTGCTCCAGCGCGGCGAGTTTCCCGGCGGCCTCGGCGCGCTCCTGGGCGAGTTCCCGCATCGCCGAGCGCAAGTCCCTGAGCTGTCCGGCCTGCTGGGCGCCGATGCGGTCGAGGGTGGTCGCCTTGTCGAGGTAGTCGTCGGGGTCGTCGGAGAAGAGCAGGGCGACGGCGGGGTCGATGCCGCCGGAGCGGTACTGGGCGCCGGCCAGCGAACCGATCCGCTCGCGCATGGTGTTGATGCGCTGCTGCTGCCGGGCGATGTGGTCCTGGGCGTCCCTGACCTCGCGGCGCAGCACGTCGGCCCGCTCGTCGGCCTTGTCGTAGGCCTGGGTCGCCTGCTCGGCCTCCGTGTAGAGGCGGTCCACCTCGGCACGGGTGTGTCCGTGCGGCGCTGCTTGGGCGGGTACGGCGCCGAGTGTGGCGGCGGCCGACAACACGCACAGGGCGGCGGCGCCCCGGTTGAACCCGGACGGTGCAAGGCGGCGATGGGACCCCACGGCAGTCCTTCTGCTGGCGGACAGAGACAGCCTCCCCGGCGCCGGGGACGGGGAGGCCCCTGCGCCGGGGAAACGCGGCAGACAGTAGCCGTGCGGAAGGACTGCGCCCGACGATCTCGGGGGCTGCACAAACGTGACGCCCCGCCCCTGACGCAGGTCATGGGCGGGGCGTGGAGTCAGTTTCGGTTGATCGGAATTCGCCCGTTCGGGCGCCCCCGAGTCGGTGTCGCGGGGTTGATCAGACCCGGACGCCGAACTGGAACGGCATGTTGCCGATCGCCTCGTAGCGGACCACGGCGCCGGTGTGCGGGGCGTGCAGCACCTGGCCGTTGCCGGCGTAGAGGCCGACGTGGTGGAGGTCTCCGTAGAAGAAGACGAGGTCGCCGACCTGGAGCTGGCTCTGGGTCAGGCGGGTGCCGATACCGGCCTGGGCCTCGGAGGTGCGCGGTATGGAGACGCCGGCCTGCGCGTAGGCGTAGGAGGTCAGGCCCGAGCAGTCGAAGGAGGAGGGGCCGGTGGCGCCGTAGACGTACGGCTTGCCGAGCTGGTTCTGGGCGGCGGCGAAGGCCGCGGCGGCACGGCCGGAGGCGGAGCCGTCGTCGCCCAGGTCCACGCGCTCGGTGGAGGAGCGGTTGGCCCGCGCCTGCTCGGCGGCGAGCGCGGCCTTCTCCTTGGCGGTGAGCGTGTTGAGCAGCTTCTGTGCCTCGGCGAGCTTGCCCTGGACTTCCTTCTTCTTCTTGCCCAGCTCGGTGCGGGTGGAGGCGAGGTCCTTGAGCTTCTCGGTGGCCTCTGCCCGCTCCTGGGCGAGTTCGCGCTGTTTGTCCTGAATCTTCTTCAGGCCCTCGACCTGCTGGCTGCTCAACTGGTCGAGCGTGGAGGCCTTGTCGAGGAAGTCGTCCGGGTTGGAGGACAGGAAGAGCTGGACCGAGGCGTCTATGCCGCCGGAGCGGTACTGGGCGGTGGCCAGCGAACCCAGGCCGTCACGGAGCTTGTTGAGCTCCTGCTGACCGCGGGCGACGTTGTCCTGGATGGTGGAGATTTCCTTCTGCAGCTTCTGCTGCTTCTCCTTGGCCCCGTTGTACTTCTCGGTGGCCTGCTCCGCCTGCTCGTAGAGCTTGTCGACCTTCGCCTTGACCTCGTCCTTGCCGAGCTTCTCGCTCGGCGCGGCGTTGGCGGCGTTCGCGCTCAGCGCGACGGCAGCGGCGGCTGCGGTGGTCAGCACGGTCACACGCGTGCGGCTCGGCTGCTTGGGTCGACGATGGGACGCCACTGAGGACGAACTCCTTCTTGTGAGTGATCACCCGTTCGGAGGTTCGAGCCCAGACCCTAGTGACCCACTTGTGATCAGTTCAAATCCTCGCGGCAAAAAAACCTGTGACGCAATGCATTCTTTGCACATAACTCACGTGCAGTGAGGTGCGATTGACCCTACGTTGCGCGAGAGTCGTTCCAATTCGGGCATTGCGTATGTGTATTGGACCTTCAGGACAGCCGCTTCAGAAGTACCGCAGACGCGACAGGTCGGGCACCGGCCCGGGCGACCCCGTCGGCCACCTCTCGGTCGGTCGAGGCGACGATGACCGGGCGGCCCGGCGGCTCCGCGCGCACCAGCTGGCGGATCAGCTCGTCCGCCGTGACCCCCGGCTTGGAGAACAGCACCCGCACACCGCGCGGCGGCGCGAGCAGCACCGGCGCGGCCAGTTCGGCCCCGTCGAAGACACACGTCACCTCGGCGCCGGTCTGCGCGGCCAGCGCCGAGAGCTGGCCCAGTAGCCTGAGCCGCTGCTTCTCCAGCGGCATCTGCGGATAGCCGGTCTTGGTGACGTTGTAGCCGTCGACCACCAGATGCGCCTGCGGCAGCGCGAGCAACTGGTCGAGAATGGCCGGATCGTTCTCGGACAGGGCCCGGGTCGCGATGTCCTTCGGGGTCATTCGTCCCGGTTCGACCGCGTCCACGGTCTCTGCCGGGCGCACGGAGACCGGCGGCAGGGCGAGTTCGCGCCGCAGCCCTTGGGTGGCGTCCAGCAGCGTGTCGAGCAGCAGCCGTACCCGCATGTCCTCGACGCTGCGCCCCTCGCGGGCCGCCCGGCGGGTGGCCTCCAGAGCGGCCTCGGCCTCGCCCAGACGCGCCTTGACCCGCCGCGACTCGCTCTCCGCGGCCGACACCTGCGCCTGCGTCTCGGCGCGCACGGCCTCGATCTCGCCGTGGACCTTGCGCAGCGCGGCCTCCCCGCGCTTGACGTCGCTGAGCGCGGCACGGAGCTTACGGTGAAGCGATTCCGCTTCCTTCTTCGCCGACTCCAGCTCGGTGCGCAGCCGTTCGGTCTCGGTCCGGGTCTGCTCCCGGGCCTGGGCCAGCGCCTCACGCAGCCGCTCCAGTTCGGCCCGGCTCTCCTCGTCGGCCCGCTCGGCATCCGCGCGCTGGGCCTCCTCGCCGGCCGCGGCGACCAGCTTCACCCAGCCCGCCGGACGCAGTACATAGGCCGCGGCCGCCACGTCGAGCGGGTCCGCGGCCGGGGGCGGCGAGCCGGAGTCGAGGGCGCCGGAGAGTTCCGGCTGCGCCTCTCTGAACTTCTCCCCGATCCGCTGCCGGAAGAGCGCGTCGGTCTCCACGGCGGCCGCCATCGCGTTCCCGGCGAACTTGGCCCGGCGGTTCGGGGCGAACCGGGCGTACTGCCTCAGCTGGGCGGGCAGTTCCGCGACGGTCAGGCCGCCGAAGCCGTCCGAGACGATCTGCACCACCCGCCGGCGCACACCGTCGGGCAGCGGACGGTCAAGCACCTCGGCGGTGCCGTCGCCCGGCCCCCCGCCTGCGGTCTCCACCATCCGTCACACCCCAATACCTGTACGGGGCCCGCTCCGCTCAGGAGCCGGCACCCGGCCTGTCCACGAGTTCCACCTGGTCCACCGCGTTGCACCAGCGGCAGCGGACCGACTCGATGGTCTCACTGACCACCTCGCGCTCCTCGACCGTCGGCTCACCGGCGAGGTCGAGGTGGACGTACTCGACGACCTTCGACGAGCGGGAGACGTCGAAGCGGGTGAGGTTGCCGCAGAGGGTGCAGCGCCATCGTGTCGTGGCGGTCGGCAGGGGAACCGTCATCGTGACTGTTCGCTTCCTTCTCGGTCGGTCCGCGCCGCTGCTCGACGCGTGTGGCTCGTAACCCTACGGCCTGGCGGGTACTCGCCGCCCGCCCGTCCGCAGGGCCTGTCCGGCGGATCCTGCCGGAGACGCGGGGTACGGCACGCGCTCCCCCGGAGGGGGTACCCCCAGCCGCGTCGCCGTCACTCGCCGACTCCCGCACGCTCGGCTGCGCTCGCACGGGGGGACCCCCATCGCGTCGCCGCCCTCCTCCGCCTTGCAGATGCACGCACCCTACCCCGCTCACCTGCACCGATAAGGCGCCGTCGATTCCCTCCGACCCGATCCGCCGGACAGGCCGTGGCGGCGAGGCGGTCTGTCAGGTTGCGTCCCCTTACGTCATGCTCTGTAGTCATGATCACCACCTGGAGCACCGCGGCCGCCCGAACACTCAGGGCGGTCAGAGGCACCTCCGCACCGATGACGTACACCCTCATCGCCCTGTGCTCCGTGATCTTCGTTCTGGGCCCGGCCTCCGGGCTCACTCCGGCATACGGCTCCGTGGACACGCTGCCGGCAGCGCAGCGCGCGTACTTCCGGCACTGGGGAGTGGTTCCGGCGGACCTGTTCGACGCGCCCGCCCGGGAGGTCCTGGCCCCGGCCACCGCCCTGTTCGTGCACGGCAGCTGGGTGCATCTGCTCGGCAACATGCTCTTCCTCTTCGTCTTCGGGCTGATGACCGAGGAACGGATGGGCAGGGTGGAGTTCACCCTGTTCTACGTCGGCTGCGGCTACCTGGCCCTGCTGGGCTACGCGGCCGCCAACGCCACGTCCGAGCAGTCGCTGGTGGGCGCCTCCGGGGCGATCTCGGCGGTGCTCGGAGCATTCCTCTTCCTGTTTCCCCGTGCCCGCGTGACCAGTCTCCTCCCGTTCCTGTTCTTCCTGCCGATGCGCTTCCCGGCCTGGGTCGTGCTGCCCTTCTGGGCAGCCCTCCAGTGGCTCGCGGCGGGCCGTGCCGGCGAGGGCCCCGGGGTGGCCTACCTCGCCCACCTGGTCGGCTTCGGCCTCGGCTTCGGCTACGCGTGGGTGCGCTACGGACGTGGGACTAGAGTGAAGTCCGCACCGGCTCCGGCACCCGAGGGAGAGAACCCGTCGTGATCACCGCGATCGTCCTGATCAAGACCAGCGTGGACCGGATCCCCGAGATCGCCGAGCAGATCGCTTCACTGGAGAGCGTCAGCGAGGTCTTCTCGGTCACCGGCACCTACGACCTGATCGCCATGGTCCGGGTGAGCCGGCACGAGGACCTCGCCGACGTCATCCCCGGCCGGATCAGCAAGATCCCCGGCGTGGAGGCGACCGACACGCACGTCGCGTTCCGCACGTACTCCCAGCACGACCTGGAGGCGGCGTTCGCGATCGGTCTCGACTCGTGAACGCCGCCTCCTAGGCACTCTCCGGTCAGACAGCGGGGACGCAGCGCCCTTCCTCTGTGCGGTACGTCCACTTCGCGCCCTCGGTCACCAGTTCCCGCACGGCCTTCACGAAGCGCTCCACGTGCTCGTCCGGGGTCCCTGCGCCGAAGCTGACCCGGATGGCGTTCAGGGACTTCTCACCGGGCGCGGCCTCGGGGGCGCCGCACTCGCCCTGGGTCTGGGGGTCGGAGCCCAGCAGGGTGCGCACCAGCGGGTGGGCGCAGAACAGGCCGTCGCGGACGCCGATGCCGTACTCGGCGGAGAGGGCGGCGGCGAAGTGGGAGCTGTTCCAGCCGTCCACGACGAAGGAGATGACGCCGACACGCGGCGCGTCGTCACCGAAGAGGGAGAGGATCCGGACCTCGGGCACCTCGGCCAGGCCCTCGCGGACCTTGGAGATCAGGTGCTGCTCGCGGGCCACGAGGGTGTCGAAACCGGCCTCCGTCAGCGCCTTGCAGGCGGAGGCGATGGAGTAGGCGCCGATGACGTTCGGGGAGCCGGCCTCGTGGCGGGCGGCCGTCTCGTGCCACTCGACGGCCACTCCCCCGTCCTCGCGCCGGCTGACCCTGCGGCTGGCGCCGCCGCCCGCGAGGTACGGCTCGGCCGCGACCAGCCAGTCGGCGCGGCCGGCCAGGACGCCGGAGCCGAAGGGGGCGTAGAGCTTGTGGCCGGAGAAGGCGACCCAGTCGACGTCCAGGTCCTGGACCGACACCGGGTGGTGCGGCGCCAGTTGGGCGGCGTCCAGGACGATCCGGGCGCCGTGCGCGTGGGCCGCCGCGGCCAGCTCGCGCACCGGCCACAGCTCGCCGGTGACGTTCGAGGCGCCGGTGACGCAGACCAGGGCCGGGCCGTACGGGTCGCGGCCGGCGAGGGCCCGCTCCAGGGTCTCGACGGCCTGCCGCGGGGTGCGCGGCGCGTCGAGGCAGGTGACCCGGGCGTCCTGCCAGGGCAGCAGGGAGGCGTGGTGCTCGGTCTCGAAGACGAAGACCTGGCAGTCGGCGGGGAGCGCGCGGGCGAGCAGGTTCAGGGAGTCCGTGGTCGACCGGGTGAAGACCACCTGGTCGGCCGCACGGCAGTCGAGGAACTCGGCGACGGTCCTGCGGGCGTTCTCGAACAGGTCGGTGGAGAGCTGGGAGAGGTAGCCGGCGCCGCGGTGGACGCTGCCGTAGTACGGCGCGTAGGCCGCCACGTCGTCCCAGACGCGCTGGAGGGCGGGGGCGCTGGCCGCGTAGTCGAGCGCGGCGTAGGTGACCTCACCGCCGGTGACGAGCGGGACGGTGACATCCCGGCCCAGAACGGGCAGCGCCCCCGAAATGTCACGGCAAACGGTCTGGTCGGCGGCAGCGGTGGAGACGGACATGGTGAACTCCCGTGAGAGGCAAGGCGGAACCACCGTGCGAGCAGGCGTGGCTCAAGCACGGAGGAAGGTGAAAAGGGGGATGCGGAGGCGGGGCTCTACGCCCTATCGCATTCGCTTGCTCACGGAAGGCTCCCTCGACGACCAGGACCCCTGGTGTGCGAGGGGTCCGCGCTTGCCGTAGACCTCGCTGCCCACGGCCTGGTCTTCACCCGGGGCACCCCGCCACGGACGGAGGGTTGCCGGACAGCCGGCCGGGGCCTGTTGACTGTCACTCATGACCTGGTACGACATCCTGCCACACGATCTTCGCCGCGCAAGGCGCAGTCCGGATCCTGGACTGCGCCCTGCGTCACACGGCGTGAGTGTCAGGTGTTGCTGGCCGTCACCCAGCGCTCCAGGGTCCGCTTGGCCGCGCCCGAGTCGATCGACTCCGCGGCCTTGGCCATGCCGGCCCGGAGCTGCTCGGCCAGCGGGGCCTCGGTCGGGTCGAGGGCCACCAGGGCGGCCGCAGAGTTCAGCAGCACCGCATCCCGGACGGGCCCCTTCTCCCCGTCCAGCACGCGCCGCGCCACCTCCGCGTTGTACGAGGCGTCGGCGCCGCGCAGGGCCTCCACGGGTACGAGGTCGATGCCGACGTCCCGCGGGTCGAAGCGCTCCTCGGCGACCTTGCCGTCCCGGACCACCCACACTCGGGAGGTGGAGGTGGTCGTCAGCTCGTCCAGGCCGTCGTCGCCGCGGAAGACCAGGGCGGAGTTGCCGCGCTCGGCGAGGACCCCGGCCACGATCGGCGCCATGCGCGGGTCGGCGACCCCGACGGCCTGGGCCCGCACCTTGGCCGGATTGGTCAGCGGACCGAGGACATTGAAGGTCGTACGGATCCCCAACTGGCCGCGCGCCGCGGCGACATGACGCAGCGACGGGTGGAACTTCACCGCGAAGCAGATGGTGATGCCCGCCTCGTCGGCGACCTCGGCGACCCGCTGCGGGGTCAGGTTCAGATTGATGCCGAGCTTCTCCAGGACGTCGGAGGACCCGGAGGCGGAGGACGCGGCGCGATTGCCGTGCTTGACGACCTTCGCTCCCGTGCCGGCGACCACGATGGACGACATCGTGGAGATGTTCACCGTCTTGGCGCCGTCGCCGCCGGTGCCGACGATGTCGACGGCAGGTCCCGGCACCTCGATCACGTTCGCGTGCTCGTACATGGTCCGCACGAGGCCGGTGATCTCCTCCACCGTCTCGCCCTTGGAGCGCAGCGCCACCATGAACCCGGCGATCTGCGCGTCGGTCGCCTCCCCGCTCATGATCAGGTCCATCGCCCAGGCCGTGTCGTCGGCGGACAGGTCCCGGCCCTCCAGCAGCCCGTTCAGCAGGGCGGGCCAGGAACGGCCCGCCGCGGTGTCGCCTCCAGCGGGGGTCACAGCGTTCATAGCCGCTCCTGGGTGTCGTAGAAGAACAGTGTGGTCCCACCCTATCCAGCCCGGGACACGGCGAAGGGCCCCGTCCGTAAGCCGGACGGGGCCCTTCGACCGTGGCGTGGCGACGCGGGGATCAGTGGTGGCCGTGGCCGCTCGTGATCTCCTTGTACTCGTCGACCGTGGGCTTCGGGATCTGGTTGTCGTCGCCGTAGTAGGCGTCGCTGAGCTTGACGCGCAGCTTCTCCGCCGTCTTCACCTTGCGCTCGACACCGTTCTCGTCGACCGCCGGGCCGATCTCGGCCGGCTCGTACTGGTGGTGAGCCGTGAGGGTGTGCAGCTGCTCCTGGCTGAGCGACTCGTGGACCTCGATGAACTCACCGTGCGGCAGGCGCTTGATGATGCCGGTCTCGCGACCGTGCAGCACCTTGTCGCGGTCGCGGCGCTGCAGGCCGAGGCAGATCCGCTTGGTGGCGATGAACGCGATGACCGGTCCGGCGAAGAAGGCGATCCGGACGAACCAGGTGACGTCGTTGATGGACAGGTGGAAGTGGGTGGCGATGAGGTCGTTGCCACCGCCCACCAGGCCGACCATGTACACGGTGACCCAGGCGACGCCGAACGCGGTGCGGGTCGGGGCGTTGCGCGGGCGGTCCAGGATGTGGTGCTCGCTCTTGTCGCCGGTGACCCAGGACTCGATGAACGGGTAGACCGCGATCGCCATCAGCACCAGGCCGAAGAGCACCAGCGGGATGAACACGCCCAGGACCAGCGTGTGACCCCAGAAGTTGATCTCCCAGCCCGGCATGTAGCGGACCAGACCCTCGGCGAAGCCCATGTACCAGTCGGGCTGGGCGCCGGTGGAGACCTGGTCGGGCCGGTAGGGGCCCATGGCCCAGATCGGGTTGATCTGGGTCACCGCGGCGATGGCCGCGATCACGCCGAAGACCAGGAAGAAGAAGCCTCCGGCCTTGGCCATGTACACCGGCAGCAGCGGCATGCCGACGACGTTCTTCTCGCTCTTTCCGGGGCCCGCGAACTGCGTGTGCTTGTGGTAGAAGACCAGGATCAGGTGGCCCACCACCAGGCCGAGCATGATGCCCGGCAGCAGCAGGATGTGGATCGAGTAGAACCGGGCGACGAAGTCGTGGCCGGGGAACTCGCCGCCGAAGAGGAAGAACGAGATGTACGTGCCGACGATCGGCATCGACAGGATCGCGCCCTCGGTGAAGCGGACACCGGTGCCGGAGAGCAGGTCGTCCGGGAGCGAGTAACCGGTGAAGCCGGTGAACATGCCGAGGACGAACAGCAGGAAGCCGAACAGCCAGTTGATCTCACGCGGCTTGCGGAACGCGCCGGTGAAGAACACGCGCATCATGTGCACGAACATGCCGGCGAGGAAGATCAGCGCGGCCCAGTGGTGGATCTGCCGGATGAGCAGGCCACCGCGCACGTCGAAGGAGATGTGCAGGGTCGAGCTGAACGCCTCGGACATCAGCTGTCCCTGGAGCGGGACGTAGCTGCCGTGGTACTCCACCTCGTTCATCGACGGGTGGAAGAACAGCGTCAGGTAGACACCGGTCAGGATGATGATGAGGAAGCTGTACAAGCAGACTTCGCCCAACATGAACGACCAGTGGTCGGGGAAGATCTTGCGCATGTTGGACTTGGCCAGGGAGTAGATCCCGAGCCGGCCGTCCGCCCAGTCGGCGATCCGCTCGCCGGCCGGTGCCTTCTCGCGAGAGCGAGACTCTTCGTTCGGTGTAGTGCTCATCCGCGCTCCCAGAATGCAGGACCGACGGGCTCCTCGAAGTCGCCGAGCGCCTGGAGGTAACCCTCGTCGTTCACGCCGATGCGGAGCTGCGGCAGGGCGTGACCGGCGGGGCCGAAGATCACTCGGGCGCCGTCGGAGAGGTCGAAGGTGGACTGGTGGCACGGGCACAGCACGTGGTGCGTCTGCTGCTCGTACAGGGAGATCGGGCAGCCGACGTGGGTGCAGATCTTCGAGAACGCGACGACGCCCTCGTGCGACCACTCCAGCTCGCGCTTGTCCTTGATGTTGTCCGGCTGGAGCCGGATGATCATCAGGGCGGCCTTGGCGATCTCGTTCTGGAAGCTCTCGTCGGCCTCTTCCAGGCCCTCGGGCTTGGCGAAGGTCAGCGAACCGACAGCGACGTCCTCGGGACGCAGCGGCTGGTTCGTGTTCATGTTGACGAGCAGCTTGCCCTTGGCCCACAGGGTGTGGCGGAGCGAGGTTCCGGGCAGCGGGCCGAGGTCACGCAGCAGGACGACGCCGGAGAGCGGCACCAGGGTGAGCGCGCCGAACATCGTGTTGCGGATCAGCTTGCGCCGGCCGAGCGCCGACTCCTTGGCGCCCTGCTTGAAGTCCGCGTGGACCTTCGCACGGACCTCGGGAGAGGCCGCGATGGCGTGACGCTCGTCGGCGACCTCGACGTCGGACATCAGGGTGCGGGCCCAGTGGACCGCGCCCGCGCCGATGCAGAACAGCGCCGTGCCGAGCGTCAGACCGAGCGCAAAGTTCAGCGCGCTGATGTGCCCGAGCGGGAAGACGAAGATCGACTTGTCGCTCGGGACGGCCACGTACGCGGCGATGAAGCCGACGGTGGCCAGCATCGACACCGTGAACAGCAGGGCGACGACGCGCTCGGACCGCTTGGCGGCCCGCTCGTCGATGTCCTGGATCCGGTGCTCGTGAGGCGGCAGCCCCGGGTCCGCGAACGGGTTCTCCTCGTCCGCGACGCTCACGGCGCCGTGCGCGTGCTCCTGCTCAGCAGGCAGGTTCTCTTCTGGAATGTCTTGGCTACTCATGACTTCTTGGCCTTTGCGGTCCGAGCGGCGACCCAGACGGCTACCGCGATCAGGGCACCGAGACCGAAGATCCATGCGAACAGACCCTCACTGACCGGCCCGAGGCCGCCCAGTTCCATGCCGCCCGGCTGCTCCGTCTCGCTGCTGTTGATCGCGTGCATGTACGCGATGATGTCCTTCTTGTTCTTCTCCGACAGCGTGGTGTCGGGGAAGGACGGCATGTTCTGCGGGCCCGTCTGCATCGCCTCGTACATGTGCTTCGGGTCGACGCCGGTCAGGTCGGGCGCGAACTTGCCCTTGGTGAGGGCACCACCCTTGCCGGTGAAGTTGTGGCACTGCGCGCAGTTGGTGCGGAACAGGTCGCCACCCTTGGCGATGTCCGCCCCGTCCGGGCCGTACTGCTCCTTCGTCGGCACCTCGGGACCGGCGCCCAGCGACGCGATGTACGCGGCGAGCTGGTCGATCTGGGCCTGGGTGTAGATGTTCTTCTTCTTGACGACCTGCGGGCCCTGCGAGGTCGCGGCCGGCATACGGCCGGTGCCGACCTGGAAGTCCACGGCCGCGGCGCCCACGCCGATCAGGCTCGGGCCGTCGGAGGAGCCCTGGCCACCGGTGCCGTGGCAGCTGGCGCAGCCGACCTCGTAGAGCTTCTTGCCCTCCTTGATGGTCAGGGACTGGGAGGTTTCATCGGCCTGCGCCTTGTCCGCGGGCGCGAACACGGCGTAGAGCCCCCCAGTAGCCGCCAGCGCGAGGAGTAGGACGACGACCGCCGCCAGCGGATGGCGTCGTCGTGCGGAGAGCTTTTTCACGGATTACCCCGGTGTCAGGATCTTCTGCGTCGATGCTTCTGGATGTGCGGGAGCGATCCCGGCTACTTGATCAGGTAGATCGTGGCGAAGAGGCCGATCCAGACCACATCGACGAAGTGCCAGTAGTAGGACACGACAATCGCGGCGGTCGCCTGCTCGTGCGTGAACCTCTTCGCCGCGTAGGTGCGACCGAGGACCAGCAGGAAGGCGATGAGACCACCCGTCACGTGCAAGCCGTGGAAGCCGGTGGTCAGGTAGAACACCGAGCCGTACGGGTCGGAGGACAGGGAGATTCCGTCCTTCTTCACCAGCTCCGTGTACTCGTAGATCTGACCGCCGATGAAGATCGCACCCATGATGAAGGTGAGGATGAACCAGCCACGGAGCTTCTTCACGTCCCCGCGCTCGGCAGCGAACACGCCGAGCTGACAGGTGAGCGAGGAAAGCACCAGGATCGTGGTGTTCGTCGCGGAGAACGGCACATTGAGCGCCTCCGCCTGCTCCTTCCAGTGCGCCGGACCGGTCACCGATCGAAGGGTGAAGTACATCGCGAAGAGGGCCGCGAAGAACATCAGCTCGGAACTCAGCCAGATGATGGTTCCGACGCTGGTGAGGTTCGGTCGGTTGACCGACGGGTGCGCGTGCCCGGTTTCTACTGTCGTTGCTGTCGCCACGACCGACATTATGTCGGTCGCTTATCCCGCCCTCACTCCGGGGGGTGCCGTTCGGAGTGTTGCTGCCCGCCGAACCGGTGTTGACGTGGTGTTCATGGGAGTAACATCCGCCCCAAACGGCCCTGTCCGTACGACGCCGACGTCCCGGAGGAAGCATGCAGCCGACCGCTACGGTGCTGGTGTACAGCGACGACTCCCGCACACGGGAACAGGTGCGGTTGGCCACCGGCCGCAGGCCGGCTCCGGACGTCCCTCTGGTCGAGTTCGTGGAGTGCGCGACTCCTGAGGCGGTCGTCCGGGAGTTGGGCAAGGGCGGCATCGACGTCTGTGTGCTCGACGGTGAGGCCGTGCCCATGGGGGGCATGGGGGTGTGCCGCCAGATCAAGGACGAAGTGTTCAAGTGCCCGCCGGTGCTCTTGCTGATGGGGCGGCCTCAGGATGCGTGGCTGGCCACGTGGAGTCGCGCTGATGCGGCCGTGACGCTGCCGGTGGATCCGGTGGAGTTCGCGTCGGCCCTGGCTTCGCTGCTCCGTCAGAAGCGGTTGCTGAGCGCCTGAGAGTTCGGGCGCGGGGTACCGGCGTGGCGGAGCCGCACGTCGACACGGCCCCGCGCCCCTTCAGGGCGCTCACACGGCCGTCGGCTGGAGGCGCAGCGCGTCCTGGGGTGCGGGCCCGTCGGGGGTGCCGTTGACCAGGGCGCTGCCCGTGCGCCACTTCTTCCAGTCGACGTTCCAGTCGCCGAAGCCGTTGCCGAAGGGTTCCATCGGATTGCCGTTGGAGTTCACGACCCTGACGATGTCGCCCTCGTGGACGTTCTCGAAGAACCACTCGGCGTTGGAGGTGCTCATGCCGGTGCAGCCGTGGCTGACGTTCTCGTAGCCCTGGGAGCCCACTGACCAGGGGGCGGCGTGGACGTACTCGCCGGACCAGGTGACCCGGGTGGCGTAGTAGACCGGCAGGTCGTAGGAGTCGGAGCTGCCCTCGGCGATGCCCACCGTGGTGCCGCGCATGCGTACGAAGTACTGCTTGGCCAGTACGACCTTGACGCCGTTGCGGGTCTCGAAGCCGGACTTGCCGGTGGTGACGGGGATCGAGTTGATCGCCTGGCCGTTCTTGTAGAACGTCAGCTGGTGCGCCGAGGCGTCGGTGACGGCCTCGATCCTGTCACCGGTGGTGATCTTCAGCGCCTTGGACTTGCCGCCCCACAGACGGTCGCTGATCTTTACGCCGTCCAGGTTGCTGTGCACCTGGATGGTGGCGTGCGTGGGCCAGTAGTCCTTGGGGCGGTAGTGGAGTTCCTTGTCGCTCACCCAGTACCACGAGCCCGGGACGGCGGGCGTGGCGTCCACCCTGAGGGCGCGTTCCACGACGGCCCGCTGCGCCTTGTCCTTGACCGGCTGGTCGAGTTGGGCGGTGATGGGCTGTCCGACGCCGTACTGGCCCGACTCCGGCCCGAACGTGACGTTCAGGCGCTTGGTGGTGGTGGGCTTGCTGGTGTCGAAGCTGAGGACCTTGCGGCCGGGCGCGCCGTCCTCGTCCTCGGTGCTCACCGCGACCGTGTAGTGGGCGTTGGCGGCCAGCGGGGAGGTGCTGTGCCAGCGGCTGCCGTCGACGGCGAGTTCGCCCGCCACGAAGCGCCCTGTGGAGTCCTGGGCGGTGACGTCCGTGATCCGGTCCTCGTCGCTGGCCGTGATCTCCAGGGGCTTGTCCGGGTCGGCCCGCTTGCCCGCATCGGTGGGGCCGTTGAAGGAGATCTGGTCCGCTGCGTCGTACGGCTTGTCCGACAGGGGGTTGCCGTCCGAACTGCAGGCGGTGCCGCCCGCGCCCAGGGCGGTCACCAGCAGCGCGCAGCTGACGACGGTGCGGGTCCGCGGAGAGTGATTCATATGATCACGCTATGAGAAGCAGACCCTACCGGCGCGGCGTGTAACTCGTACGAGGGACAGACACTGCGGCAAACGCAGGAGCCCGGACTCTCCTGACGGAGTGTCCGGGCTCCTGTGATGCTCGGTGCGTGCTACTGGGTGCGGTTCTCACCGTGGTAGTACTCGAACACCCAGCCGAACAGGCCGATCATGATGATCGGTGCCGAGAAGTACAGCAGCCACCAGCCGACCGCCACACCGAGGAAGGCCAGCGCACCGCCGACGCCCAGGGCGAGCGGCTGCCAGCTGTGCGGGCTGAAGAAGCCCAGCTCGCCCGCGTCGTCCGCGACGTCGGCCTCCTTGTCGTCCTGCGCACCCGCGTCGACCCGCCGGGCGGTGAAGCCCAGGTAGAAGCCGATCATGATGCTCAGGCCGAAGGCCAGGAAGAGCGCCGTGGTACCGGCCGGCTCCTTCGACCACACGCCATACACGATGGCCATGATCAGGATGAAGACGCTCAACCAGATGAACATCCGACCCTGGATCTTCACTTGCCGGCCTCCTTGCTGCCCGCGATGGCACCGTGACCGGCGTGCTCAAGCTGCTCGAGGGCGGCGATCTCGGGGTGGTGCAGGTCGAACGCCGGGGATTCGCTGCGGATCCGCGGCAGGGTGAGGAAGTTGTGCCGCGGCGGCGGGCAGGACGTCGCCCACTCGAGCGAACGGCCGTAGCCCCACGGGTCGTCCACGCCGACCGGCTTGCCGTACTTGGCCGTCTTCCACACGTTGTAGAGGAACGGCAGGATCGACAGGCCGAGCAGGAACGAGCTGATCGTCGAGATCGTGTTCAGGGCGGTGAAGCCGTCGGCCGCCAGGTAGTCGGCGTAACGACGCGGCATGCCCTCGGCGCCCAGCCAGTGCTGGACCAGGAAGGTGCCGTGGAAGCCGACGAACAGCGTCCAGAAGGTGATCTTGCCGAGACGCTCGTCCAGCATCTTGCCCGTCATCTTCGGCCACCAGAAGTGGAAACCGGAGAACATCGCGAAGACGACCGTGCCGAACACCACGTAGTGGAAGTGGGCCACCACGAAGTACGAGTCCGAGACGTGGAAGTCCATCGGCGGCGACGCCAGGATGACACCGGTCAGACCACCGAAGGTGAAGGTGATCAGGAAGCCGACCGCCCAGAGCATCGGTGTCTCGAAGGACAACGAG
Organism: Streptomyces sp. NPDC005728; assembly: GCF_040630895.1. Classification (NCBI taxonomy): domain Bacteria; kingdom Bacillati; phylum Actinomycetota; class Actinomycetes; order Kitasatosporales; family Streptomycetaceae; genus Streptomyces; species Streptomyces sp. NPDC005728. Next base: position 200 of record NZ_JBEXYL010000070.1, on the reverse strand, counting down.
CCCTTCCACATGGTGCCGATCCAGTTGAAGAACTTCACACCGGTCGGTACGGCGATCAGGAACGTCATGAAGGAGAAGAACGGCAGCAGCACACCGCCGGTGACATACATGTGGTGGGCCCACACCGTCACGGACAGACCGGCGATCGCGATGGTCGCCGCGATCAGACCCATGTAGCCGAACATCGGCTTGCGGGAGAA
>NZ_JBEXYL010000069.1:0-47705 GCF_040630895.1 Streptomyces sp. NPDC005728 | reverse complement strand
CGGCTTCCGTCTCGCCGTCGTCGATACCGGACAGACCGTACCGCGTGACACGTGCACGGCCAAGACCACCCCCACCAGCCGTGATCTTCCTCTCGGACGGCGGGCAGCGTGGTGATGTCCGAGTCAGGTGGACGCGACGGTCCGCCTCAACCGGCCGCCCCCGCGCTGGAGTCGGGGCCGGCGAGCCCGAGTTCGCGGTCGCCGAGCGGGGTGAAGCAGCGTTCGACGTCGGCGTCGGTCACCTCGGCCAGGGTGGCCGGGGACCAGCTCGGGTTGCGGTCCTTGTCGATGATCTGCGCGCGGATGCCCTCCACCAGGTCGGGGGCGGAAAGGAAGGCGCAGGAGACGCGGTACTCCTGCTCCAGGACACGTTCCAGCGGACCGAGCCGACGGGCGCGGCGCAGGGCGGCCAGGGTGACCTTGAGGGCGGTGGGCGATCTGGTGACCAGGGTCTCCGCCGCTTCCTTGGCGGCCGGGTCGCCGTGGCGGAGCAGCCGGTCGAGGATCTCCTCGACCGCGTCGGCGGAGTAGCAGGCGTCGATCCACTTGCGCTGTGCGGCGAGTTGCCCCGAAGGCGCCGGCTGCACGTGCCGGGCGAGTGCCTCGGTCACGGGCAGGTCGGCGAGGTCGTCGGCGAAGTCCCGGAGCGAGTCGGACGGCATGTAGTGGTCGGCGAGTCCGCACAGCAGGGCGTCGCCGGCGCCGATCTTCGCGCCGGTCAGGGCAAGATGGGTGCCCAGCTCGCCCGGAGCGAGGGCGAGCAGGTAGGTGCCGCCGACGTCGGGTACGAAGCCGATACCGGTCTCCGGCATGGCGATCTGCGACCGCTCGGTGACGACCCGGACGCTGCCGTGCGCCGAAAGGCCGACACCACCGCCCATGACGATGCCGTCCATGAGGGCGACGTACGGCTTGGGACAGCGGGCGATACGGGCGTTGAGACGGTACTCGTCGCGCCAGAACGCGGCCGCGGCGGTGCCGTCGCCGTCGCGGGCGTCGTCGTGGACGGCACGGATGTCGCCGCCCGCACACAGGCCGCGCTCCCCCGCACCGGTGATGACCACGCTCTCCACGGCCGGATCGTGGGCCCAGGCGGTGAGTGCCTCGTCGATGCGCCGCACCATCACGTGGTTGAGGGCGTTGAGGGCCTTGGGGCGGTTGAGAGTGATGCGGGCCGCCCGTCCGGTGAGGTGGAACAGGACGGCTTCCTCGCTGCCGGTCATCCGAACGCCTCCGTCAGGCCGCGGGCCACGATGACCCACATGATCTCGTTGGTTGCTCGCAACTATATAGTTGGACGTCCTACTAAACCCAAGGGTCCATGCCCTGGACGCGACGCCTCCCCGCCGAGGACGGAAGGCGCGCCCACCTGGCGCAGGTCGGACATCTGCTGCCGGGACCGACCGTCCCCTGCAGGACCTCGAAGAGCCTGCTATGGCTTCGTGCCCCGCCCCGTCGACCAGCACCGGCGCCTGCCGGGTCTCGGCGAGCCGGGTGCGCAGCCGGGCGGCGTTCTGACCGGGAGGCAGCCCATAGGCGCGGCGGTACTCGCGGTTGAACTGGGTGGCGCTGACGTATCCGACCGCCTGGGTGACCTGAGCCGCCGTGGCGCCTCCTGCAGCCGCAGGTGCTTCTGGATCCTCAGCGGGCTCATCCCGGTGGTCGCCCTGAAGCGGCGGTGCAGCGTGGCCGGGCTCATACGGGCCACCTGGGCGATCTCGTCGATGCCGAGCGGTTCGACGGAGTGGTCGCAGATCCGGCGGGCCGCCTTGCGGCTCCGGGAGGCGGCGGAGTCGGCCGCCGACCAGTGGCGCAGCACGCCGCGGTGCGCTTGGTGCCGTCGGCGATGAAGCAGACCATCGGCTCGTGCTTCACGTCGATCGACCTCCCCCACCGCACGCTCGGCACCCAGGATCTGGAAGTCGGCGCCGTCGGCCTGGGAAGTGTTGCTGTGCGGGAGCGGCCTCACTTGACGAACGTGTGACCAGACGGCTCGGCCGCGCATGATGCCCTCAAGGTCGTCGGACGGGAACATCACCAGGTACAGCCCCGGTTCGACAGTACGAACGCTTGATCGCGCGTGAGCCTGATGGTGATCGCTTCATCGTCCACGATCTCAACCTAGCCGCCTCGACTGGTGGTGTCGCCGGCCCAAGCGTCAGCGGCGACCCACACGCTTTCCAACCGTGGTGGTGCAGTGTCGGGGTACGTGCGAGGACGTTCACTTGGGTGCATGGGCGGCCGGCCCCTGTCGTGCCCCAGGTGCGGACTGGTCTGGAACCACGGCACGATGGGCGGATGGAGCAACCTCTTGACGTGCCTGAACTGGCCGCTGGTGGTGGATTCACGCTTCGGCCGTGGCGCCTTTCGGACCTTCCCCTGGTCGATGAGGCGTCGGAAGACGACTACATCCCGTTGATCACGACGGTGCCGTCGCCCTATACCGAGCCGGCGGGCGTCGCGTTCATCGAGCGGCAGTGGAGCCGGGCGACCACAAGGGCTGGGTATACGTTCGTCATTGTGACCTCTGACGATCGCCCTGTCGGACAGGTGGGGTTGTGGCTGCGGGACCTGGAACAGGGCCGTGCCTCGCTGGGTTACTGGGTCGTCAAGTCGGCGCGTGGTCAGGGTGCGGCCGTGGCTGCCGTCGACGCAGTGGCCGGCTGGGCCTTGCGTGATTTGCGGATCCCGCGACTTGAACTGTGGGTGGAGCCGTGGAACACAGCCTCCGTGCGCACTGCCGAGCGTGCTGGCTTCCGACGGGAGGGGCTGCTGCGGGGGTGGCAGCAGGTGGGGGACGAACGCCGGGACATGTTCATGTATGCGCTGCTGAATGACGAGCTGTGACGTCGTTGGTCCTGCTGCCGGGCCAGTAGGACCAACGCACCGGCAGCATGGTCAACCGGCCCTGGCCGGGGCTTCGGCGTGATCCCGGGTGCGCCGGCGGGGCGAGTTCGTCGTCGGCCTGACGGGGGTCGGCGAACGCGGGGCGAGAGCGCGCAGGACCTGGTTGTGTGCGTCTTCGTCGGCTTTGGCGTGCAGTTCGGCTTCGAGGCGCCCGGCCAGGTACGCCTCGGCCGCGCGCTGTGCTCTCCCTGCGTCCAGTACAGGTCACCGAGGACGCGCCGGTGGCGGCCCTCTCACCCGAGGGTTCGTGCGGCGGCGAGCGTGGCCGGGAAGTCGCCGGCCGGGCGGGCGGCCTGCGCCAGTCAGCGGCGGGCGGCCTGCGCCAGGCGGCTCCCGCCGTCGACCACCTGCTGGTACCCGCGGCATGAGTCCTCGGTGCGTCCGATGTCGCGGAGCGCTTCGGCCCGGTAGTAGACCGGCTTCTCCTGCAGCTCGGCGCGCAGCAGGGCGGAGGCGATGACGGCGGTGAGCCGCTCGACGGTGCGGGCACGGTGTTCGCGCTGGCGGCGCCCCGGCTTGCTCAGGCCGCACCCCTTCCGCAGACACATGACGCCTCGTCAAACTAGCTTCATGACCGAGGCGTTGTCGATCACCCGCGCGCAGCCGATCCTGGGCGACCTCGCCCGCCAGGTCGCCGCCACCCGCGTGCCTGTCATCCTCACCGACCACGGACAGGCGATCGCCACCCTCATGCCGCTACCCCCGGGGCAACCGGTAGAGGACGGCGACGGCCCCGACGAGCACCTGCGCACGGAACGGAACTGACTGGATGCCCGGCACGCAACGGCTGATCGCGGGCCGCTACCGACTCCAACACCCCCTCGCCGACGGCGGCTTCGGCCGGGTCTGGCACGCCCACGACGAGCGCCTGGACGCCGACGTGGTCGTCAAGGAAGTCCTCCTTCCCCCCGCTGCCAACCGCGACGAGCACGCCAGACGCCTCAAGTACGCCGAGCGGGAGGCCCGCAACGCCGCCAAGCTGCGCCACCACCCCAACATCGTCCCCGTCTACGACGTTGCCATCGAGGACGACAGGCCCTGGATCGTGATGGAACTGATCGACGGCGGCTCCCTGGAGAACCGGCTCGACAAGGGCCCACTGGCGCCGAACGAGGCCGCCGAGCTGGCCGAGGCCCTGCTGAAGGCGCTGGAGGCAGCGCATCGGGCCGGCATCGTCCACCGCGACGTGAAGCCCGCGAACATCATGCTGTCCACTGACGGCCGGATCCTGCTGACCGACTTCGGCATTGCCTCCCATCAGGCCGATGCCCGCCTCACCGTGACCGGCGAGATCATCGGCACCTTGGAGTACCTCGCCCCCGAACGCCTGGGCGGCGCCGGCGTCACACCGGCGAGCGACCTGTTCGCCCTCGGCGTGACCCTGTTCCGTGCCGTCGAGGACGCCTCACCCTTCCTGCGCGACTCCCAGGCCGCCACCCTGGCCGCCCTCGCCATGGACGAGCCCCCGCCGCTCCAGCGCGCCGGGCAGTTCGCACCGCTGATCCTCGGCCTGCTGGCCAAGGACCCCGACGCCCGCCTCACCGTCGCCGACGCGCTCGTCCTTCTGCGCAACCGGCACCTGACGGCCACAACTGTCTCCCAGCCGCAACCGGCCGCCAACGATGGCCCGTTCGAAGCCGCCTGGACGGGCAAAGAGCCCCTGGACAGCTACACCGAGAAGGTCCCCACGCGCTCCTGGCAGTCATACGCGGGATGGGCAGTTGCCACGGCGGCGGTGACGGTCCCGCTCGTCGCTGTCGTGGCAGCACTGGGCCCCGGCTTCCACGCGGGCGACCAGACCGGAGGCTGGATCACTTTCCTGATCATTTGCGCGCTGACCCTCATCCTCCCTGTCTGTCTCGCTGTAGAGGCCCGCAGAACAAAGAAGTTTGCGCACGTGCCCGACGTGATTCCGGGGTGGGCCTTGCACGTCGGCCCGAACTACATCATGACCACCGGCGCCGCCGGACGCCGTGAGTTCACCTGGGACAGGATCAACTACGTCACCATCAGGGAGTTCCGATACCGGGGTCCCTACCAGTTCACCACGCTCTCCCTGGAGTTCACGCCTGCCTCCGCCTCTGCCCCGCCGGCGCCGGCGGGCTGGCCCTACCCGCAGCTGCCGGCCCGTCCCGCCTCCAGCAACCCGAGTCCGACCCCGGTCTGTGTCCTGGGCCCCATGGCGCATGAGCAGCGGACCGAATTGTCCGAGGCCCTCGCCCGATACGGCGGGTGGCGCTGGAAGCCCCTGAAACGTGCTGCGACGCTGATCAGCGGAGTCATTCGTCGTCGATCAGTACGGTGACAGCGGCCTGGAACCGGTGACGTATGCCGCGGGGCCCACGCAGCTACTCTCACGAACGACCCTTTGCCCGAGCAAGATCAAGAATGGGTGCCTGAAAATGTCCGTAGTGGTGGACGCTACGAGGAGGCTTCCGGATGGTGGATGGGACGGTGACCGAGCGTGGGGTGCTGACCGCGCCTGACGCAGTCGGGGATAGGGCGGTCCGGCAGGCCAAGGCGATTGGGCCGCTCGCCGGGAAGCCGTTGGCGGCCCTGCACGACCTATGAAGTCGTGGAGTCGACCGCCCCAGCCGTAAGTGTCCCCCGTTCCATGGCCTTGACGGCGAGCCTGCCTGCCCGATCCGCCTGGCCAGAGGACGGCCGCAGAACCACGAGGCACGATGGGCATGACCATGGCCTACGGCACCGCGGACGAGCGGGCCGGTATCGCCACCATCCACCGCGCCTACGAACTCGGTGTCACCCTCTTCGACACGGCCGAGATGTACGGCATGCGCACGGGCAGCAACGAGCAGCTCCTCGACCGGGCCGTGCGGAGCTTCCGCGAACGCTCGGCGAACAGATCACCGAAGGCAAGGTCCGCTGCTTCGGTCTGAGCGAGGCAGGCCCCGACGTCATCCGCCGCGCGCACGCCGTGCACCCGGTGTCCATGCTGCAGACCGAGTGCTCGGCGTTCGAGTGGGCCGTGGAGGCCGAGGCCCTGCCGGTGGTGCGTGTGCTGGGCATCGGCTTCGTGCCGTACTCGCCGCTCGGCCGCGGCTTCCTCACCGGTGCAGTGAAGCCCGCCGCCGACTGTCCCGCGGACGGCATGCACAGCTTCGACGACGCTGGCAGCCGGGGAACTACGAGAAGAACCTGGCCGCCGTCCGGGCGCTGACCGAACTGGCGCGGGCCAAGGGCGTCGCGGTCACGCAACTGGCCCCCGCCTGGTTGCTGGCCCGAGGCGACGGCATCGTGCCCGTATTCGGCACCCGCAGCCCCGGCCGCCTCTCGGAGAACGTCGCGACCGCGCAGGTCACCCTTGACGCCGGGGACCTCGCCCGGATCGAGGAGATCCTCCCCCACGGCGCAGCCGGCGCTCGTTACCCCGGCTCCAGGATGCCGACCGGGTAGCAGCCGAACCGTACGCCGAGCACACCGCACCATGTCGAAGGCAACACCTCTGCACGGTGCGGCAGTTCACACGGTCGGGAGCAGCCTCTCGACGGCGGCGGCCGCGTATTCGGGACGCGCGCCACGGTCGATCAGGATCCGCAGCGTTGCGGACTCATCCGGTGCGCAGCCCCCGAGGTCAGGGAAAGCTGAACCGGATGACGTTTCCCGGCATGGGTCCGTGCGCCCGGGGGAATCCCGCCGACGCGCCGAGGACCACCCGGGGCCCGGGCCCGGGTGTGGGACAGGGTGTCGACCGGGGCGCTCACGGGCGCGAGACGAGACGTCCGGGGCGGCCCCTGAGGACATGCCAATCCTGTGCGAGAGGAGCAACGGTCGTGGACTACAAGCTTGAGGTGCTGGTGATTCCGGTCGGTGACGTGGACCGGGCCAAGGCCTTCTACAAGGGGCTGGGCTGGCGCGAGGACGCCGACTTCGCCACCGGTGAGGAGTTCCGGGTGGTGCAGATGACGCCACCGGGCTCGCCGGCCGCGGTCATCTTCGGCAAGGGCATCACCTCGGCCGTACCCGGATCGGCCCAGGGCATGATGCTGGTCGTCGACGACATCGAGGCGGCGCGGGCCGACCTGGCCGGCCATGGCGTGCCGGTGAGCGGGGTGTTCCACGACGCCGGCGGGGTCTTCCACCATGCCGGAACGGAGGCACGGGTCGACGGCCCGGCCCCGGACCGCCAGAGCTACGGCTCGTTCCTCTCCTTCGAGGACCCGGACGGCAACGCCTGGTTCGTCCAGGAGGTCACCACCCGACTGCCCGGACGCTGACCGGGACCACACCGCACACCTCCCGGCCCGGCGCTCGGGGGCGGGCCGGGGGCTGGCTGAACGATCCGTCCGCCGGCGACGCACAGACCGTCCGCGTCCGCGGCACGCTCCGTCAGTCACCTTTCTCTGTCGCGATCCGTCAGGGCAGTGACAGCAACGTGAAAGCCCGAAGGAGATGGCGATGGAGACAGGTTCGATCACGGCGGAGGTCCCGATGGTTCCGCGGATGTCCGAGGACCCCGGGGAGCTCGTCCCCGAGCTGGCGGAGGTGTCGGCGGCGCTGTTCAAGGTCACCGGCAACGGTTCGGTACCGCGCTCCACGATCAGCCTGGTCCAGCTGCGTGCTGGTCAGATCGTCGGCAGCACCTACCTGACCGTTCTGCACACGGGCTTCCTGCGCAAGGCCGGGGAGTCGGAGGAGCGGATCACGTCGGTTGCGTCATGGCGGGACTCGCCGTACTTCACTGGTGCCGAGCGTGCCGCGCTGGCACTGGTGGAAGCCGTGCTTCAGTCGTCCGCAGACGGCGAGAGGGTCTCCAATGAGCTGTATGCGCAGGCAGCCGAGCACTACGAGGGCAAGGCGCTCGCCACGCTGATGTTCGTGATCGGCCAGGTCAACTTCTTCATCCCGGTAGCGCTCATCGCCAAGCCGGTACCCGGCCGGTCGTTCACCGATCCGTGGAAGTGAGGCCACCTGGGTAGGGCCCGGCCTGGAGTGAGGACGAAGGACAGGAGCCGACAGCGCGCCGGTCAGCCGCGACGTGGACCTTGCCTCGATCAACTCCCCTTCGCTCAACGCAAGGAACGCACCCGCAGTCTGACCCTTCGTCCCTGCTCAACCAAGTTGGAAAAGGATCACCTGGGGGTAGGGATCGGACGGCTTGGCGAGCCGTGGCAGGATCCGCAGGCATGAGCATCGAACAGGCGGATCGGCCCGTCGCCCTGGTCAGCGGGTCCACGTCGGGGATCGGGGAGGCCGTCGCGCGGAGGCTCGCGGCGGACGGGATGCGGGTGGTCGTGCACTCGCGGCGCAGTGCGGAGGCAGGGGAGGCGCTGGCGGCGGAGCTCGGCGGGGCGTACGTGCGGGCGGACCTGGCGGTGGAGGACGAGGCCCGGGGGCTGGTCGAGGCGGCGCTCGACCGGTACGGGCGGCTGGACGTGCTCGTGAACAACGCCGGCATCAGCTGGCCGATCCCGCACGACGACCTGGCCGCGGCGACACCGGCGGACTGGCGGCAGCTGCTGGAGGTCAACCTGATCGCGCCATGGGTGCTGTGCACGGCGGCACTTCCGGCGTTGCGTCAATCCCCTGCGGGCGGCAGCATCGTGAACGTCACCAGCCACGCCGGGGTGCGCCCCAAGGGTTCGTCGGTGCCGTACGCGGCGAGCAAGGCCGCGCTGAATCACGTGACCCGGCTGCTCGCCGCCGCGCTCGGACCCGAGGTGCGGGTCAACGCGGTGGCGCCGGGGCTGGTGGACACGCCGATGACGAAGGACTGGGCGCAGGCGCATGAGCTATGGCGGGACCGCGCGCCCATGCACCGTCCGGCCCAGCCCGCCGACGTGGCCGACCTGGTGGCGTCCGTGATCGCCAGCAGCTACCTCACCGGCGAGGTCATCGTCCTCGACGGCGGGCTGAATCTGACCTGAGAATCGGCACCGCTCCCGACCACGCACGCATCCGCCCCGGCACCCCTACGAGCCGTTCTCCAGCACGAAGCGCAGGTACCGTTCCGCGGAACGCCGAACCGCAGCCGCCCCGTCGGCGCTGACCACGCGCCCCCAGAACGCCCCGTAGATGCGCTCGAAGGCGAAAGGCTCGACCAGCGCAAGCGCGCGGCGGATGGTGCTCGGTCGCTCCGGAATGAAATTGGGGACGCTGTACATGAAGCTGACCCACCGCCGGTCCATCACCACCATGAAGATGTCCCCGCTGAACAGCGCGCCTCGCCCCTCCGGGTCGTCGGCCCAGTGCAGCACGGTGCCGCCGGCGAAGTGCGTGCCCGCGTTGATCAGTGTCATGCCAGGCGCGATCTCGTGGGTGTCGCCCGTCCAGTACTCGATCACCGGATCGGGCCGCCCGACCCACTCTCGGTCCGCTGCATGGACGTACACCGGAGCGTCGAAGGCCCGGCCCCACTCGGTCATCACGCCATAGAAGTGCGGATGGCTGACGGCGATCGCGCAGATCCCACCCAGATTCTCGATCTCGGCGGCGAGATCGTCATAGAGGTAGCCCACGCAGTCCCACAGCACGTTGCCGGACGGCGAGCGGATCAGCAGCGCACGCTGGCCCACGGCCACCGACGGCACCGCACCGACCCCGATCACACCGGGCCCCTCTGCGTCGGGCCGCCCGCGACGGCCACCGGCGCGCAACTCGGCCAGTGTGGTCCACTGTTGCCCCTCCCAACCGACGTACTGCCGCTCGTCCAGGCAGATCGGGCAATCAGCGCGCGGCGCTCCGTACTGCACACCGCAGGTACAGCAGATCGGAAGCTGCGTACCCGCGACCGTCGCGACCCGCTTCGAAGACGACACCAGAACCCGCCCCTCCATGAACCCGGCTGCTTGACCACGACATCAACAGCCCGCCGTACTCGGCTTCTTCCCGAGATTGATCACCGCGCCACTGCCGGTCTCGGCGGTTCGCCCACAAGGACGTTGGCGAGTGCACAGGGGACAACTCCAGCCGAATGGCCGCCCTTCTCTGCCATCGTTGTCAGATCCGACTGGTCTACACCCTTGACTGGTACAGACCAAAGCGGTTGAGTGTGGCTTCACGCCCCCCACCGCAGCCGCGCCGGATGCCGTGGCCGACCCGTCGGCACGTGCGTACATGACTCTGTCCTGCCTCCGGTGCAGCCTTGCGCCGCAAAGGAGTTGACCCTGTGTCAAAGCGTCGCATCTCCGCACTCTTGGCCGCGATCGTGGTCGGATCCGCCGCACCGGTGCTGCTGCCGGCCGCAGGCGCTTCCGCCGCTGCCTGTTCGAGCTATCCGAGCTGGACGGCCGGCAGGTCCTACGTCACGGGCGACATCGTCCGGTACACCGACGGCAAGGCCTACATAGCGGAACACGACAACCCGGGCTACGACCCCACCATCAGCACCTGGTTCTGGGAGCCCTACGCCTGTGACGGCGGCTCCACCGACCCCTCAGGCAGCTTCGTCGTGAGCGAAGCGCAGTTCAACCAGATGTTCCCGAACCGGAATTCCTTCTACACCTACAGTGGCCTCAAGGCCGCCCTGAGCGCCTACCCGGGCTTCGCCAACACCGGCAGCGACACCGTCAAGAAGCAGGAGGCCGCCGCCTTCCTCGCCAACGTCAACCACGAGACCGGCGGGCTGGTCTACGTGGTGGAACAGAACACCGCCAACTACCCGCACTACTGCGACTGGAGCCAGCCCTACGGCTGCCCTGCCGGTCAGTCCGCCTACTACGGCCGCGGTCCCATCCAGCTCAGCTGGAACTTCAACTACAAGGCTGCGGGCGACGCGCTCGGCATCGATCTGCTCAACAACCCCAACCTCGTCCAGAACGACGCCTCCGTCGCCTGGAAGACGGGGCTCTGGTACTGGAACACGCAGTCGGGACCCGGCACGATGACGCCCCACAACGCGATGGTCAACAGTGCCGGTTTCGGCCAGACCATCCGCAGCATCAACGGCTCCCTGGAGTGCGACGGCAAGAACCCCGCGCAGGTGCAGAGCCGCGTGGATGCCTACCAGCGGTTCGTGCAGATCCTCGGCACCTCGGCGGGCAGCAACCTCTACTGCTGACCACCACCCGCCGGACAGGCCTGACCGCCCCCGCGGACTCCACCGTCGCGGGGGCGATCCCGACCCACAACCTGCCGTCACCAGGCTGCGCGGCCACTCCTCTCACCGGGACCCCACCGCCTGAGCCGGCCCGGCGAAATTCGCAGGCAGTGCGCCCACCGCCCGTCCTATCGTGTACCGCTGCCGTCCACGCGGACGGCCCGACGGGAGAGGCGGCTGAGTGCCGGACGCGTACAAGGTCATGCTGGATGCCGAGTTGAGCAAGTCGTTCGACGTGTGGTCCGGCTATCTGGACGCCCGGACGGGCGAGGACCCCCAGGTCCGTGCCCGACTGCGCTCCACGCTGGAATCGGCCCGCGCAGCCGCCGCCGAGGGCGATCCCGCCACCGCACGCGCCCTGGTGGCGGACATGTACGACGACGCCCGGGAAGCCGGTCTTCCCTGGGCTCCCTCACCACCCCGTCCCTGCGAGGCGGACCGCCAGGTGCGCGACTACGCCAAGGACGCACTGCCGAAGGTGATCCCGCTGGACCTGCGGGACAGCCTCGACCAGATCGGAATCTTCCTGCGGGTCACGAACCGCCGCCTCCGGTCCGCCCCCGGCCTCGACGCGGCCACCCGCCAGGACGTCCTCTACATCACCGCCCGCGCCGGGATGGCCCTCGACCTCGCCCACCCGGCAGCAGCGCGACGCGAGCTGGAGCGTCTCGAGGCGATCGCGCGACGCTGCGGCGTGGAGCCCTGAGAGCCGAGTCGTAGTGGCCCGGCCCGTCGCACACAGGCGTGAGTGCTCCACCCGTCAGCTGTCGAATCGGCGCCGGGACGACTCGATGTGACCGAGGTACTGACGGGTCCAGTTGCACATGCCATCGATGGTCACGCGCAGGGCCCGGCCGGGTTCGGTGAGGGTGTACTCGACCCGCGGCGGCACGGTGGGGTGCACCGTCCGCTCGACCAGCCCGTTGCGCTCCAGCATGCGCAGGTTCTGGGTGAGCATCTTGTGGCTGATGCCCGCGACCTCGTTGCGCAATTCGGTGAAGCGCAAGGTGCCTTCACCCACTGCCTCAATGATCAGGAGCGCCCATTTGTTGGCGACGTCCGAGAAGATCTCCCGCGCCAGAGAGTCCGCGCGCGTCAGGTCCGCGTCCTCGGCCGAGCCGCTGAACTGCTTGGTCACCATGAGGTTCCCCAGTCACTCAATAGTGCGTTCTTCCACGTCAGCAGCCACTCTCCTATGGTTCCTGAGTAACCACAAGAAACCACTGGCGGATTGGTTCGATGGAAGAGAGCCCGCGGGCTCTCCTGACAAGGAGGCGGCAGCATGGCCATCACCCTGCTGAACCCCGAAGGGCTCCCGGAGATCGACGCCTACCGGCAGGTGTCGATCGCGTCCGGATCGAAACTGGTCTTCATCGCCGGGCAGGTCGCCTGGGATGCCGAGGGGATCACGGTCGGCGCAGGTGACCTCGCCGCTCAGGTCGAGCAGTGCTACCTCGACATCGGCACCGCCCTGGCCGCGGCCGGTGGCTCCTTCGCCGACGTGGCGAAACTGACCGTCTACGTAGTCGACTGGACTCCCGACAAGATGCCCCAGCTCTTCGAGGGGATCACCCGGGCGGCAGAGAAACTGGGGTTCACTCCGGTACCGCCGGCCACTCTGCTGGGCGTTTCGGCACTGGACGTACCCGATCATCTGGTCGAGGTCGAAGCCACCGCGATCCTCGACTGAACAGACCTTCTCCGCCCGGAGGTTGTCCGTCATCAACAGGCGCATCGCTGCCTTGCAGGCGCACCGCCGCTCGGTCGCACTGCCGGATCAGTCCGCGTCAGGCGTCCCGGCACGGGTCTCGCGCCAGGTCGCGGTCCGTTCCTGTGCGACGTCACGCAGCAGCCCGAGGAACACCTCCACCAGCGGGGTGAGGGTCGTGTCGGCCCGCGTCAACGCGTGGATCTCGCGGTGGAGGCGCGGTCGGGCCAGCTCGCGGTGGGTGGTGCCCGGGGCGCCGGTGAGTGCGAGGCGCGAGACCAGAGCGACGCCGCTGCCCGCGCCGACGAAGGCCTGGGCGACGTCGTAGGACTCCGTCTCGAAGCGGACCCTGGGCGTGAAACCCGCAGCACCCGCGGCCCGGTCGAGTTGTTCGCGAGCCGCGTGGCCCGCCACGATCGCGACCCACGACTCGCCGCGCAGCTGCTCCAGGCGCACCGGGGCGCGGGGCGATCCGGCGGCCAGCGGATGGTCGTCGGGAAGGACGACGACCATGGGGTCGCGCAGCAGCCGGTGCCCGGCGACCTGCGGGGGCAGGGTGAGCGAATCGCTCCAGGAGGCGATGACCGCCATGTCGAGCCGGCCGGCGAGGATCTCGTCCAGCCCTCGCTCGGACAGCATGTCGACCACGGAGACGTCGGCGTCCGGATGACGGTGGCGCAGTGCGATCAGGGCCGGTGGGACCAGGTGCAGTGCGGCGGCCTGGAACGCGCCGATCCGCAGGCGCAGGGACAGGTGGCCCAACAGCACGGACATCTCCGCCGCGGCCTTCTCCGCCGCCTCCTCGACGGTCCTTCCGTGCGCGGCGAGCAGAGCACCGGCCTCGGTGAGCGTCGCACCGCGCGGCCCGCGCACCACGAGGGGCACCTGCCACTCGCGTTCGGCCCGGGTCACCTGTTGTGTCACGGCCGCCGGGGTGAGGTGCAACGTGTGGGCCGCGGCTGTCAGCGATCCGAGTTCCTCGATCAGGGCGAGCAGCCGCAACTGTCCGGGGTCAACGAGCATGCAGCCAGCTTAACGCTGCATCGAAGTCACTTAACTTCTCTTAAGAGTGCTGGTCGGCGAGCCTGAACGGGTCCGCCGAACCGACACTCCCGGAAGGCCGTCCCGTGCCCAGCCATCTGCCCGCGTTCCTCGTCACCACATGGCTGCTGGCCATGCTCCCGGGTGCCGGTCAGGCCGTCATGATTCGCCAGGTGCTGACGGGCGGTCTGCGTACGGCGCGGGGCACGATCGCCGGCAACGCGACCGGCCTGCTGCTCTGGTCCTTGACGGCGGCTGCCGGCCTGTCCGCCGTCCTGCTGGCGAGTCCGCGGGCTTACGCGGCCCTCCGCATCGCGGGCGGCGTGGTGTTGGTGGCGCTCGGCGTAAGGACACTGCTGGCCGCGTGCTCGCCCACCTCAGGCTCCGAAAACACCGAGTCCCCGACCGGCGGAGAAGCGAGCCGCACCGGCTTCCGGGGCGGCTACGCCATGGGGCTCGGCACCTGCCTCGGCAATCCCAAGGCGGGCGTGTTCGCCGTGTCGATCCTGCCGCAGTTCGTCACAGGGACAGGGCCCGTCTTCCTCTCCAGCACCGCCCTGGGCGCGCTGTGGGCGCTGGTCACCGCCTGCTGGTACGTCCTCTTCTCCTGGCTGATCCAAAGGGGGCGGGCGCTGGTGACCAGGCCGGCGGTCAACCGGGGGCTGGGAGTGGTCACCGGCGTCGTCCTGCTCGCTCTCGGCGTGGCCGTGGCGGCAGGTGCCTGAGGCGGCCGGCGGAAGGGCACCCGCACCGGCTTTCCGCTGATCAGAGGGACGGGCCCACAGCAGAGGCAGGACGCCGGAGCCTCAGGATCCGTCGACCCGGGCGGCAAGGGCCGCCGTGCGCTGGTCGAGCCTCTTCACCGCGACCTCGCCCCACCGGAGGTTCTCCTGCTCCAGCGCCAGGCCACGCAGCAAGGTGAGGTAGGGGCCGATGCGTTCGGCCGTGCTGAAGTACTCGTCCTCCGTGCGGCCGGCCAGCAGGCGTTCCCGCTTGCGCTCGAAACGGACCAATTTCGCGGCGGCCAGTTCCATGCGCTGGGCGATCGCCCGCCGTACGGCCTGGAGGTCGCCGACATCGACGCACTGGACCTTGACCAGCAGTTCGTCTCTGATCGCGGTCGGTTTGGCGGGCGGTTCGGTCGTATAGGTGTGCACGGCGGCGTACCCGGCATCGGTGAGCGTGTAGAGCCGCTTGTTCGGCCTGCGCTCCTGCTGGACGATGCGAGCGGCAACGAGACCCTCGCTCTCCATGCGCTCCAGCTCGCGGTAGATCTGCTGCGGGGTGGCCATCCAGAAGTTGGCGACCGAGGACTCGAACCCCTTCGCGAGGTCGTATCCGGACGCCTCACCCTCCAAGAGCGCGGCCATCACCGCATTGCGCAGAGCCATGAGCCTCAATTTAGCACCGGATGGAAATATTCAACTAGTTGACTATCCCTGCTATTTCCATCCGGTGCGCCCCTCAGGCAGGAACGGCGGCTCTCTCCGGCTCACGGTCCTCGTGCGGGATGCGGTGCAGACCCTTTCGGTCGTAGAAGCGGGTCATACCGAATCCGAAGAGGCAGGCGACCAGGAGGCCGACGCCGATCATGACCCAGCCGCGTGTCAGGCCCGCGTCGCCCTGGGCGTCGTAGTAGAGGATCGAGCGGACGCCGCCGGTGATCTGCCGCAGCGGCTCGAACTCCGCGAGGAACCGGTAGAAGCCGGGCAGGGCCTGGACCGGGGTCGTGGCCCCCGCCGTCGGTACCGCCATCGCGATGTAGAACAGCGTGACGAGCAGCATGCCGGGCGTGCCGAACACCGCGAGCAGGGCCAGCGCCCCGATCCCGCAGACCGCGATGGCCGCCACGGAATAGAGCCACAGCAGCGGCAGGTGGGAGGCATCCATCCCCATGATGCCGATGGCTCCCGCCATGACGAGACTGGCCATGACGACCGACAGGCCGATCACGAGGGTGCTGCTCATGGCAAGCGTCTGCACGCGCGTCGCTCGCACCAGCGGGTTGTGCTTGCGCAGCGGCCCGATGTCGCTGTGGGTGTAGCCGAGGGCGTGATCCACCTGGCCGCTGATGACGTTGGCGGAGAGCATGCCGCACACGACCAGGACGAGGGCGTAGTAGAACGCCGTCAGCCCCATGCCCGAGTGGGAGTCGAGCGGATGACCGTCCTCAATCTGTACGGCGGCAGGGTCGGCCAGCAGGAGGCGCGCCGCGGCGGGCAGCGGAGTCTGCGAGGCAGCGGCCCTGTACTGCACACCCTTGCCCTTGGTTTCCTTCGCACCCTTGCCCTTGGTGGCTTTCGCAGCCTTGGCGGCCTTCGCCTGGGCAGCCTCGACCTGGGCCGTGAGTTTCTTGCCCACGGAGACGGACGCACTGTGGGCGGCCGTCGTCGTGACCTGCCGGGCCAGGCCGGAACCCAGGCTTCCTGCGGACTGATTGGTCAGCACCTTGAGCGCGGGGCGGACCGGTGTCCCGCTCGACGAGGTGGTGAGCGCAGTCACCGACGTACTGAAGTCAGCGGGGACGACGAGCGCGCCGTACAGCTTGCCCTTCCCCATTTCCTTCTTCAGTTCGTTCTCCCCCATCACCTTCCACTCGATCTTGTCGCCGCTCGCCTTCGACTTCTCGATCGACTCGGTGATCTGCGACCCGAGGTTGACGTGTTCGCCGCCCACGGTCGCCCCCTTGTCGGCATTGACCAGGCCGACGGGCAGATGGCGCATGTGACCGGCCGGATCGATGTTGGCACCGATGTAGAACACGGCGAACAGCATCGCGAGCAGGCCCACGATGACGCCGTTGGATATCCACAAAGGCTTGGAACGCAGCACCCGGAAGGGGCGTGCGACAGGGGTCATGACTTACTCCGGTCCTTGACAAGACGCCGTGTCGGCCGCGACGGGGCCGAGGCTGGCTCACAGACGTTCATAGAAAACGAATGCCCTATGTGCATTGTTGACTATATCAGTGAGTGACTACATCGGCGGGTGGCAGGGGCCCCGGGGCCGGGCGTCGAGGGTCTGAGACGGGTCAGTAGACGTCGCGTACGTAGCGTTTGTCGGCGGCGAGTTGCTTGACGTAGGCCGCAGCGTCCGTCTCGCTCAGGCCGCCGTGGACGGTGGCGACGTCCTTGAGAGCCTGGTCGACGTCCTTGGCCATGCGGGAGGCGTCACCGCAGACGTAGAAGTGGGCGCCGTCCTGGAGCCACGACCACAGCAGGGGGCCGTGCTCGCGCATCCGGTCCTGGACGTAGACCTTGGCCCGCTGGTCGCGGGAGAAGGCGGTGTCCACGCGGGTGAGGGTGCCCTCGGCGCGGAAGGCGGCCAGCTCGTCCTCGTAGTAGAAGTCGGTGGCCCGGTGCTGTTCGCCGAAGAACAGCCAGTTGGGGGCCCGGTGGCCTCGGGCCCGGCGCTCCTCCAGGAAGCCGATGAAGGGCGCGATCCCAGTGCCCGGGCCGACCATGACCATCGGGGTGGAGGGGTCGGCGGGCGACCGGAAGTGTGCGGAGCGCTGAAGGTGGACCGGGACCCCGACCCCGGGTTCGGCGTCGGCGAGGAACGGGGAGCAGACGCCGTGGCGGGCGCGGCCGTGCAGGTTCTCGTAGCGCACGACGGAGACCGTCAGCGAGACCAGGTGCGGGTCGGTGAGCGGGCTGGAGGAGATGGAGTAGAGGCGTGGCTGCAGACGGCCCAGGGTGTCGGCCCATTCCTGTGCGTCGGCCCGTACGCCGAACTCGGTGACCACGTCGACGGCCTGGCGGCCCCAGGACCACTTGGCCAGCTCGTCCTTGTTGTCCGGGCGCAGGAGTTTCCGGAGCCGGCGCGGGTCACGGGCCCGGTCGGCGACGAAGCGCAGCAGGGCGGAGGAGATACGCGTGATGTCGAGGTGACGCAGCAGGGCGTCGTCCAAGGCGATCTCACCGCTGCCGTCGACGGTCACCGCGGTGCCGGCGTCCAGACCGGTGACGGCCAGCCATTCCGCCACGAGACCTGAGGAGTTGAGCGGCCGCACTCCGAGGGCGTCGCCCGCCTCGTAGCCGAGGGGCTGCTCGCTGTCGCGGGTGTCGAGGGTGAAGCGGCGGACCTCCTTGCCCGCTCCGGGCAGGCTCAGCAGCCGGTTGCCAGTGAGGCGGGCGGTGACCGGGGCGGGGCGCCTGCTGCGCGGGGCCGGGCGGGCGGCGTCCACCGGAGCCACAGGGGACGGTCCCGGAACAGCGGGGGACGGTCCCGGAACAGCGGGGGACGGTCCCGGAACAGCTTGGAGGGCGGTGAGCACCTGGGTGAGCCAGGAGTGGGCCGCTGTCTCGTAGTCCGGCTCGCAGTCGGTGCGCGGTGCCAGCCGCACCGCTCCCAGTTCGTCCATGCGCTGGTCGAGGCGGCGGCCGTGCCCGCAGAAGTCGTCGTACGAGGAGTCGCCGAAGGCCAGAACGGCGTAGCGGCGTCCCTCCAGGCGCAGGGCCTCGGTCGTGGCCAGGTCGTCCCAGAAGCGTGCACCGTTGTCGGGCGCTTCGCCGTCGCCGAAGGTACTGGTGATCAGCAGCAGGTCGGCATCGGTGGGTAGGGCAGCGGGGTCGGCCTCGTCCATCGCGACGAGGGACGCGACATGCCCGTCCGTGGTGAGCTGCTCGGCGGTGGCGGCGGCGAACTCCTCGGCGTTGCCGGTCTGCGAGGCCCACAGGATCACGACCTGCCGGCCCGGGGTCGCCTCCGTCGCGGGCATCCCGGGGGCCGAACCGGCCCGGGAGTACATCCCGGCGAGCGTGCCGTTCACCCACAGGGCGTGCTCGGGGCTGAAGGGCGCGTCCGGCGGCAGCACGGGGACTCCGGGGACTCCCGAGGGAATCCCGGCGAGGAAGCCGACCAGGTACTGCCGTTCGCGTTCGGTGAGCACTGGCGGTGGCGTGGATTCCAGACCGAAGACCGCGACGGGCAGGACGGTCGGCTGTGTGACGGCAGGTTGTATGACGGCCGGCTGCGCGACTGGCGGCATGGCGGCCGTCGCGCCGGCGGCCGGGACCTTGACGATCACCGGAGCGGGGACCTTGGTCAGGGAGACGGCACACACCTTGAACTCGGGCTGGAAGGACAGCGGGTCCACGGCGTCGTTGGTGACCGCGTTGACGCTGAGGTACTCGCCGAACAGGTCGTTCCAGTGGAACGGCGCGAAACAGTTCCCCGGACGCACCCGGTCGGTGACGACGGCGGGGAGCACCGCCCGCCCGCGGCGGGAGGCGACCTCCACCGAGTCCCCGTCGGCGATCTGCAGACCTGCGGCGTCCTGGGGGTGGATCTCCACGAAGGGGCCCGGGTCGAGCTTGTTCAGCTTGGGCACCTTCGCGGTCTTGGTGAGGGTGTGCCACTGGTGCTGGAGGCGGCCGGTGTTCAGGACGTACGGGTAGTCGTCGTCCGGCATCTCGGCGGCGGGGATGTGCGGACGGGCGTGGAAGACGGCGCGACCGCTCGGGGTGGGGAACGTGAGCGAGCCGTCGTCGTTCACGTAGCGGATCGGGTTGCGGTCGGGTCCGTCCTCGGCCGCCGCCGGCCACTGCACGGGGGTGACGCGGAGCCGGTCGTACGACACTCCGCGCAGGTCGTAGCCGGTCCGGGGGTTCCAGCTGCGCTTGATCTCCTCGAAGATCTGCTCGGCGCTGTCGTACGAGAAGCCCTTCTCGTACCCCATGGCGCGGGCGACGGCCGCGATGAGGCGCCAGTCCGCCGTCGCCTCGCCGGGCGGGTCGGCGGCCGGCTGGGCGAGGGTGAGGTTGCGCTCGCTGTTGATGAGTACGCCCTCGGTCTCCGCCCACATCGCGCCCGGCAGGACGACGTCGGCGTACGCGTTGGTCTCGGTGTCGGCGTAGACGTCCTGCGTGACGATGAACTCGGCGGCCTCGAGCCCTTCGATGACCGTCTTGCGGTTGGCGACGGAGGCGACCGGGTTGGTGCAGATGATCCAGCACGCCTTGATCTCACCGTCGGCCATCTTCTGGAACATCTCGATGGTGCCCTTGCCGACGCCGTCCGCCCGGATCGTGCCCGGTTCCAGCTCCCACAGCTCCTCGACGAAGGCGCGGTCGGCGTCGACGAGTACGGAGCGCTGCCCGGGCAGACCGGGGCCCATGTACCCCATCTCGCGCCCGCCCATGGCGTTGGGCTGGCCGGTGAGCGAGAGCGGGCCACTGCCCGGGCGGCAGATCCTGCCCGTCGCGAGGTGCAGGTTGACCAGCGCGTTGGTGTTCCAGGTGCCGTGCGTGGACTGGTTGAGACCCATGGTCCAGCAGCTGGTCCACTCCCCCGCCTCGCCGATCAGCCGGGCCGCCTCGCGGATGTCGGCCTCGGGTATGCCCGTGATCTCCGCGACGGCTGCGGGCGGATAGTCGGCCAGCAGTTCCGGCATCGCCTCCCAGCCCTCGGTGTACGCGGCGATGAACTCGGGGTCGGTGTGACCGTTCTCGTGGAGGAGGTGGAGGAGGCCGTTCAGCAGAGCGAGGTCCGTGCCGGGCTTGATCTGCAGGAACAGGTCCGCTTTCGCGGCGGTCGCGCTGCGCCGTGGATCGACGACGATCAGCTTGGCGCCCGCCTTCACCCGGTCCATCATGCGCAGGAAGAGAATCGGGTGACAGTCCGCCATGTTCGAGCCGATGACGAAGAAGACGTCCGCCCGGTCGAGGTCCTGGTAGGAGCCGGGCGGCCCGTCCGCTCCCAGCGACAGCTTGTAGCCGGTGCCCGCGCTCGCCATGCACAGCCGTGAGTTCGACTCGATCTGGTTGGTCCGCAGGAAGCCCTTGGCCAGCTTGTTCGCCAGGTACTGCGCCTCCAGGCTCAGCTGCCCGGAGACGTAGAGCGCGACGGCGTCCGGGCCGTGCTCGTCCACGATGGCGCGCAGTCGGCGGGCTGTCGTGGCGACCGCCGTGTCCACAGCGGCCGGTTCCGGTCCCTCCCCCCGTGCGGGCCGGACGAGGGCCGTGGCCAGCCGGCCAGGAGCGGCGAGCATGTCCGCGGTGGTCGCGCCCTTCGTGCACAACCGGCCGAAGTTCGCGGGGTGCGCCTTGTCACCGGACGCCTTCAGCACCACACGGCGGCCGTCCGGCCCGTGACCGATGTCGAGGACCATGCCACAGCCCACACCGCAGTACGAGCACACCGTACGCACCTTCGCACCGCTGTCGGCCCGCGGGACCAACGCTCCCACCGACGCCCCCTTCTCCTTCGCCTGCTACGACCCTCCGTGACCGTACGAACGGATCATTACGCGGGCGTCTCCATGGCCGATCATCAGGGGTTACGCCCCTCGCACAGGGACGGGTCCGCCGGTGTGAGCGAGCGCGGTCGTCCCGGGTGACCCCGCCTGTCCAGCGGGCCGGCTCGCAGGTGAGCTGCTTGATCCGGCGCGAACGGGCGACGACGTCGCCGAGTCGAGCGGGGATCAGAGGACGACGCGGTAGTGGGTGGTCAGGCGCCGGTCGTCGCCCAGGACGTGGAAGGCGAGGCCGGGCGGCTGGTCGCGGTCCGCCGGATGGTCGCCTTCCCAGGGCATGCGCAGGGTCCAGGTGACGGCCGGTCCGACGATCAGGGGACGGGAGGCGAAGGTCGAGGCGGCTGCGGTGTGGGCGTGTCCGGTCAGGACGGCGACAACCTGCGGGTGTACGTCCAGCAGCGCGGCCAGCTGTTCGGGCTGTTTGAGCATTCCGGAGTCGGGCAGCGGGTGGTGAAGCGGGACCGGCGGCTGGTGGAAGGCGATCAGTGCCGGGGTGTCCTGCTGCAGTCCGGCGAGCTGGGTGTCGATCCAGTCGAGCGTCCGGGCGTCGAGGCGCCCCTCGTCGCGGCCGGGGATGGTGGAGTCGCACATCAGGATGGCGACCCCGGCTATGTGGTGGATCCGGTTGATGGGGCCATGGTCGGGTGCCTCGTCGAGCAGGGCCTTGCGATAGACCGGACGCACGTCGTGGTTGCCGGGGCAGGTGAGTACCGGGAAGGAAGCCGTCAGGATGCGGGCCGCTTCTTCGTACTCGGCTTCCTCGCCGTGATCGGCGATGTCCCCGGTGACCAGAACGGCATCCACCGGGTGGGGCAGGGACCGTAGGTAGTCCATGACGCGGCCGGCGCGTCGGGTGGCCCTTTCGCTGCCGTCGAGGTGCAGGTCGCTGATCTGGGCCAGCAGAACCGTCATTCTCAGTCCCCTCCCACGGCGGCTCCGGCCGCCGGTGCGCTCCGGGGCGTGGTGCGTCACCGCACCCCGGCTTCTAACGGAAGTTTTCATTTTACCGTTAGAGACCCTAGGCTGTCCGTGGGAATGTGATCAAGTGGTCGGCGACAGGGAGGGAAGGGGACGCCGATGGAGCGCTGGCTGGCGCTGGAACTGGCGAGCACGATCCGCCACGACGGAGACGGCGGCGTCACCGACGACCTCGCCACGACACTCGCAACGACCCGCTGGATCCACACGCAGGCCGACCTGCTGGCGGGCCATCTCTCGGCAGGAGAAATCGCAGCCGACGAGAACCTCAGGATCGAGATCATCGAACTACGGCGGGCAGTCCGGGCGCTGTTCGCCCGGGCGGTCGGTCCCGCTCCCGCCAGCTCGGCGGACGCCCATCGACTGATGCCGGCTGCCCAGGCACTGACCGGCCTCAACACGGCTGCCGCTCGTGAAACGGTCGTCCCGCAGATGGACTGGCCACCGGAAGGCGCCCCCACGGCCCGTCTGCTGTCGGCGGAGAACGATCCGAAGGTGCGACTCGTGGCGGCCCTGGCCCGTGCCGCCATCGACTTCCTCAGCGGCCCGCAGCGCGAGCAGTTGCGCGCCTGTACCGCGCCCCGCTGCGTGCGCTACTTCGTCAAGAGCCACGGGCGGCAGGAATGGTGCAAGCCGTCATGCGGAAACCGTGCCCGAGCAGCTCGCCACTACCGGCGTCAGCGCACGGCGACCGATGACGGTTCTCCTCAGCCCTGACCGCCCTCCTCGACCTGCTGGACGACGCCGGCCCGCATCCGGCCCTGGCTTCTGGTGGCGGGAGTGCGCGCGCATCGCCGGCTCGTGGGCTACCGTCCGGCCGGTCATCACTGCAATGATCCCGATGGCGTTCGACGAGCCCGCCGGGCGCGGCAGCGCCGTGGACTTTTGAGCGATCCCCCGTCACTTCGAGAGATCCGCCGTCGTCACGACAGGAGTGCGCAGTGAGCAGTGTCCACCATGACGTCACCCTCCTTCCTCCGCCCCGGGTGGAGGAGGTCAGCGAGGGCGTCTTCGCCTACATACAGCCCGACGGCAGCTGGTGGATCAACAACACCGGCTTCCTCGTGGGGCGGCGCGGGGTGATCAGTGTGGACGCGTGCTCGACGGTGCGGCGGACGCAGGCGTATCTCGACGCCATCGCCACCGTCACGCCCCAGCCGGTACGGACGCTGATCAACACCCATCACCACGGTGACCACACCTTCGGGAATCACCTCTTCGGTGGCGCCACCATCGTCGGACACGAGGCCACCCGGTCGAGCATCATCCAGTGGGGCGGGCCGGGAGCGGCGGCGGCGTTCTGGACCGAGGTCGAGTGGGGCGACGTCACGCTCGAACCGCCGTTCCTCACCTACACCGACGGAGTCACCGTATGGGCCGACGACCTGCGCGCCGACGTGCGCCACGTCGGTACGGCCGCCCACACGACGAACGACTCCATCGTCTGGCTGCCCGATCGTCAGGTCCTCTTCAGCGGTGACCTGCTGTTCAACGGCGGTACCCCCTTTCTCCTCCAGGGATCCGTAGCCGGTGCCATCCAGGTCCTCGAGGACGTGATCAAGCCTTTGGGGGCGACGACCATCGTTCCCGGGCACGGCGCCGTAGCCGGCCCCGAACTCATCGACGACGTGCTCGGATACCTGCGGTTCGTCCAGGCCACCGCCCGAGCGGGCAGCGATGCCGGTCTCACGCCTCTGGAGACCGCCCGCGAAACGGACCTGGGCGCATATGCCGAGCTGCTCGACTCCGAACGCATCGTCGGCAACCTCCACCGGGCCTACGCGGAACTGGAGGGCGGCCCACTCGGCCGGGGCATCGACGCCGCGGCCGCCCTCGGCGACATGGTCACCTACAACGGCGGCCGACCGCTCACCTGCCTCGCCTGAACCAAGCCCGGACGGATCGGACGTCAGCGCACCCTGCTCACTGACGCGGCAACTCCGGCGCGGGCAGCGCCTCTCCAGGCGGATCCCCGAGACCGAGCGGCTCAACGGTGCACGGCACTTCGAGCCGGAGAAGCCGATCGCCTACTGCGTGAACACTGCGCGCAGCCGCATGGTCGACACCGATACGCCGTCGACGAGCGGGGACGGCCCGTGCGGGCCGCGATCGTGGCGATGGGCACGCACGCCGCACCGGTCCTGGAGGAGTGGCCGGGCACTCCGCTCCGGGCCTGCGGTCTGGAATCGTCGGGCACATTCCCCTTCGCGGGGTCTCCGACACGGACGCCAGCACCTCGTTCACCGACATACAGCGGCGCCACCACTCGCCGGAACTGCTCGACCATGACGGCCTCGGCGCGCTCACCGGACTCACCGCCGGCACGCCTGCCGTCACAGACACCCATGACGTCTTCGCCGCCGCGCTCGGAATCGGTGGCACGCCGCCCGCGCGGGTACGGGTGCCAGCCGCGATCTCCACGGTGTACGGCAGCAGTCGGGCGAGTTGACCGGCAGGCCGAGATATCCGGCCAGTTGCGCACCGCCTTCCGGCTGCCCTAAGTCGTCGCCCTCCAGCAAGGCCGGGACCTCTCCTCCGCACGGCACCGCCGCGCGATGCGGGGATGGTGGGAGCGAGTTGACTTCCTGCGCGGCCCGGAGGAGGCGGCCTACCGCGAACTCACCGCCCCTGACGCCTGGGTCCCTATCCGGACACCGAACCCGTACTGCGCGCCCTGCGCGAACGCGGCCTGCGCGTCGCCATCGTCAGCGACTGCGCCTGGGACCTGCGCACCCACCTCGCCCGCCACGGGCTGGACGCCTTGATCGACACCTGTGTCATCTCCTATGAGCAGGGCCGCGAGAAGCCCGACCCCCAGCTGTTCCCGAAAGCCTGCGCCGACCTCGGCACCGACCCCCGCGCCACCCTCATGGTCGGCGACAACCCGGTCCGCAACGGCGCCGCCGCCTGCGGCCTGCGCACCTTCATCCGGCCGGCGGAAACACGCACGGGTGAGCGCGGCCCGGCGGACGTGCTGCGGATGGTGTCCGGTTGACGGCGGCCCCGGCGCGGCCGCAAAACCGATTGCCGCGCCCATGCGGCGTGTGACAGAGTTCCTGGAGTTGATCTCCACACACCTCTGCACGACGAAGGACTGAAGCCTTTGATCACGGCGTCCCCCAGCGGCCGCCGTCGGCACTGAAGCAGTCTGCCCCTTCGGCAGCGAGCACCGTGCCCTCGCGTCTCCTCACGGCGGCCCCACGTTCATCCCCCTTTTTCCCGGCTGTTGCCGGTCCCGCAGCTCTCGTGCCTGCCATCCGACGTGAGGTCATCATCATCGTGCACACCGACGTCCAGAGTTTCGCCGTCGCCAACCTGCTGCGCCGTCCGGCGCCGGTCGAAGTCGGCGGCTTCGTCGTGGGGATCGATCCCACGACGACCAGCCCGTACGTCAACTACGCAACCCCGGTCCCCGGCGCCGAGCCGACCGACCGGGACGTCAGCTCCCTGATCGCGGCATTCCGCGAGCGCGGCCTCAAGCCTCGGCTGGAGTTCGCCCCCGATGCCGCGCCCGCCGTGGAACCGGCCCTGAGCCGGGCGGGGTTCACGACGGAGGCGGTCCATGAGTACATGGTCTGCACCCCCGCCACCCTGGCACTCCCGGCGGCCGTGACGTTCCGCGTGGAGGTCCCGGACAGCGACGAGGACTACACGGCGATCGACACCGCCTTGTCCGAGGCGTTCGGCGGTGAGTTCCCGCCCTCTCCGGAGGGTGCGGCCCGGATGCGGCGCACCCAGCAGAACGGCGGAGCCGTCCGGTTCGTCCGCGGTGCGGAAGGCGACTGCGCCGGTGCGGCGCTCTGCTCGGCGCCTGCCGCGGGGACGGCAGAAGTGGCGGGCGTGGGCACCCGGCCCGCATACCGCGGCCGGGGCATCGCGGCCGCGATCACGGCCGCCCTCGCCGAGACCACCTTCGCCGCCGGGGCATCGTCCGTCTGGCTCGAGTACGGCGGCGAGGGATCACGCCGCGTGTACGAGCGGGTCGGCTTCCGGCCGCGAGGTACTCGCCTGTACCTGACGCTCGAAGGGTGACGCGCACCCGACGGGGGCCGAGCCGTGCTCAGCCCCCGCCGGGCAGCGGGTTCTCCTCGCCGAACAGGGGGCCGGTGTTCCGCCGCGGCCGACTCGGTCGCAGGGGCGGCACCGTGACGGTGGCGCGGGGCCGATCGCCCTCGACTGCCGGCGCCCCGATTCCCGCCTCGTCGAGCGGTGGCTTTCTTAGCGGGATGTTAGATCTGGGCGAGCGGTCTTGTCCGGGTGCGGCGGGCGGCCCCATGCTCGGGCGCACTCAGGTTCCGGGGGCACTCACCCGCTCCCCGATCCCACCGGATTTCCCCACCTGGAGCCGCCATGTCCACCTCTGCCGCCGTGCCCGGAAAGCCGCCAGCGGTCTCTTCCGGCAGTCGCCGTCTCGCCCTTGTCGGCGGGTCCCTGGGCAACCTCGTCGAGTGGTACGACTGGTTCGTCTACGCGAGTTTCGCCATCTATTTCGCCGACTCGTTCTTCCCCGGCGACAACCCGACCACCAAACTGCTGAACACGGCCGGCATCTTCGCGGTCGGGTTCCTGATGCGCCCGGTCGGCGGATGGATCCTCGGGCGGGCCGCGGACCGGCACGGACGCAAGAGCGCGCTCACCCTGACCGTCACGATGATGTCGGTGGCCGCTCTGCTCATCGCCCTCGCGCCCACCTACGGCCAGGTCGGCTACTTCGGCGCCCTGGTGCTGCTCCTGGCCCGGCTGCTGCAGGGTCTGAGCATCGGCGGCGAGTACGCGGCCAGCGCCACGTACCTGACCGAGGCGTCCGCCCGCAACCGGCGGGGGCTCGGCTCCTCGTTCCAGTACGTGTCGATGACGTGCGGGCAGCTTCTGGGTCTCGGCATCCTGATCACGCTGCAGCACACCCTGACCACGGACCAGTTGGAGAGCTGGGGCTGGCGGATCCCGTTCGCGCTCGGTGCGGTGTTCGCCCTGGTGGTGTTCTGGCTGCGGCGCCGGCTGACGGAGACGGAGGCGTTCACCGAGGAGTCCGGAGCGGACGACCGTGAGGACAGCGCGCGCGGCACGATCAAGGCACTGTGGCAGCACCGCCGCGAGGCCGGTCTCGTCATGGCGCTCACCCTGGGCGGGACCGTGGCCTACTACACGTACACCACGTACCTCACCAAGTACCTGATCGGCAGCGCCGGCATGGCCAAGTCCACGGCCACCCTGGTGAGTTTCACCGCGCTGACCGTCTTCGCGCTGCTCCAGCCCTTCGCCGGGCTGCTCTCCGACCGGATCGGCCGCCGGCCGCTGCTGATCACGTTCGCGGTCGGCTGCACGGTGGGCACGTACCCCATCATGACCGCCCTCGGCTCGGCGTCCTCCTACTGGTCCGCGCTGGGGCTGTCGCTGCTGGCCCTCGTCATCGTCACCGGCTACACCTCGATCAACGCGGCCGTGAAGGCGGAACTGTTCCCCACCCGGGTCCGCGCCCTCGGTGTGGCCCTGCCGTACGCCGTCGCCAACGCGCTGTTCGGCGGCACCGCGGAGTACGTGGCCCTGTGGTTCAAGGACAGCGGTCACGAGAAGATGTTCTTCTGGTACGTGTCGGGGTGCGCGCTCGTCTCCCTGGTCACCTACGTGCTGATGCCGGACACCCGCAACGCGGCGCTCAGCCGCGCCGAGGCGGAGGAGGCAGGCTCCGCTGCGGGAGCCGCGGACGCCTCGGCCGAAGCCGTCCGGTGACGCGGTGGTGACCCGGGCCGTGCCGCTTACTTGACGTGCTCCCTGGCCCAAGGTCCAGGGATTCCGGCCTGGGTCGTCTGACCCTTCTGGGGGCTTCCTGCTTCGACGCGCTGTGCCGGGACTCTCGTCCTGGTCTTACCGACGCTCCACGAGGCGTTTAGCGTCTCCGCCCGCCCGGCGGCGACGATACGGCGTCCTTCGAAGAGGACGTTGCGGGCTGCGTTGTGGTCGCGGTCGTGCACGGTGCCGCACTCGCCGCACGTCCACTCCCGGACGTGCAGGGGCTTGGGGCCGTCGCGGAATCCGCAGGCCGAGCAGACCTGCGAGGAGGGGAAGGCCCGGTCCACCTTGGTGAAGGTGCGGCCGTGCCTGACCGCCTTGTACTCCAGCATGCCGACGAACGCGGACCATCCCGCGTCGTGCACGGATTTGGCGAGTCGGGTGCGCCCCAGACCGGACACCGCGAGGTCTTCCACAAACACCGCTTGGTTGTCGCGAATGATCTGTGTGTATGCCTTGTGGTGCCAGTCCCGGCGCCGGTCCGCCACCTTGGCGTGCTGACGTGCGACCTTGATGCGGGCCTTGGCCCGGTTCTTCGATCCCTTGGCCTTGCGGGACAGCTCCCGCTGAAGGCGTTTGAGCTTCTTCTCGGCCCGGCGCAGGAAGCGCGGGCTGTCGATCTTGCTGCCGTCGGACAGGACCGCGAAGGCGGACAAGCCGAGGTCGATACCGGACTCCGCCTCCACCTCGGGGAGGGTGTCCGGCTCGGCGTCCACGACGAAGCTGAGGAAGTACCGCCCGGAGCTGTCTTTGGTGACGGTCAGGGACGTGGGCGCGGCCGGTAGCCGGCGGGACCACTTGACCTTGAGGTTGCCGACCTTGGCCATATAAACCGTGTCGTTGTCCTGGAGGGAGAAGGCGTTGGTGTTGAGGCGGATCGACTGCCGGGTGTCTTTCTTCGATTTGTAGCGGGGCGGGCCGACCTTGCGGCCCTGCCGCTTACCCTTGACCGAGTCGAAAAAGTTTTTGTAGGCGGTGTCGAGGTCCCGCAGGGACTGTTGCAGGACGACCGCCGACACGTCGGCGAGCCAGGCCCGTTCCTCGGTGAGTTTGGCCTGAGTGATGCGAAGCCGCGACAGCGCCGCCGACTTCACGTACGGCAGCCCTGCCGCGTGCGCTTCCTTGCGGTCGCGCAGGCAGTCGTTCCACACCACGCGGGCACACCCGAACGCACTCGCCAGCGCACGACGCTGGATGCCATCCGGGTAAGCCCGGTAGTTGTAACGGAGCTGCACAACCAAGATCTTACTGCGATTGGTCTCATGGATAGAGAGAACGACTACAGGCGTGGCAGACAGACACGTCGTTTCGGTGATGCATGTGCATTTGCTCTTCGTGACGAAGTACCGGCGCGGGATGTTTAACGACGAGATGCTGACAGACTGCGAAGAGATCATGCGCAAAGGTGTGCGAGGACTTCGAGGCGGAGCTGATGGAGTTCAACGGCGAACGCGATCACGTCCACCTCCTGATCAACTACTCGCCCAAGGTCACCGTCTCCAAGCTGGTCAACAGCCTCAAGGGCGTCTCCGCCCGCCGGATACGTCAGGAGTTCACTGGCCGGATCAACCGCGCCATCATGCACGGGCACCTGTGGCCGCCCTCGTATTTCTCCGCATCGTGCGGCGGAGCACCGTTGGCGATCGTCCGCCCATACATCGAGCAGCAAAAACGTCCGCTCTAAGGTACAGGTCAGAGCAGTCCTGAGATGCATTCCCCCCGTGAACACCTGAGGTTTTCTGCAAGAGTCCCGGTAGGCTGCCGCCCATCTCACCACGGCACGAGGACTTTTCATGCACGCGCTGCTCGTCGAGGACGACGACCGAATGGCCCAGGCCCTGACCACGGCTCTCGCCCAGCGCGGGCACACCGTGCGCCGGGCCGGCCGGGCCCTGGACGCCCTGCGCCACGTCCACGCGGCCGAGTTCGTGCTGCTGGACCTCGGCCTGCCGGACCTGGACGGGCTGGAGCTGCTGCGGCGGCTGCGCACGGTGTGCGACGCACCGCTGATCGTCGTGACGGCCCGCTGCGAGGAGCGCGACATCGTGCAGGGGCTGCGGGCCGGAGCCGACGACTACGTGGTCAAGCCGTTCCGGATGAACGAGCTGATGGCCCGGATCGACACCGTGCGCCGCCGTACCGGGGCAGCGGCACCGCGCGGCACGGACGGCGGCGGTCAGACCGTGCGCACCGGCGATGTGGAGATCGACATCGCGGGGCGTACGGTCACGGTGGCCGGTGCGGACGTACGGCTCACCCGGCGCGAGTTCGACGTCCTCGCCTTCCTCGCGGCCCGGCCGGACGAGGTGCACTCCCGCGAGGAGATCCTGGACCGCATCTGGGGCGACGCCTTCCTCGCCGCGTCCCGGTCCCTGGACGTGCACGTGGCGGGCATCCGCGCGAAGACGGGCCGCGCGGAACTGGTGCGTACGGTACGGGGCTTCGGGTATCAGCTCGGAACCGACAGCCGGGACGGCCGCCGCCGATGAGGCGCAGGCTGCTGGCTGTGCTGATGGTGCTGATGGGGGCCGCGACCCTGCTGTTGTCGGTGCCGCTGGCCGGCTCGTACGCGAGCGGGCGGACGGAGCATCTGCTGCTCCAGCGGCGCGCCGACTCCGTGCGGTTCGCCGATCTCGCCGACCGGGTGCGGACCACCGCGGACCGCACCGAGCTGTCCACCGAGATCCGCCGGTACGCCGAGTTGTACGGCGCCTCGGTGACCGTGGTGGACTCCGCGGGGCGGAACCTGGCGCAGGCGGGAGCGGGCATTCCCACCCCGTCCGCGGACGACGTGCTGGGCCGGGCGCTGACCGGGCGGTCCACCGAGCGGCTGCCGACCGTCCGGCCCTGGGGCCCTGACCGGGTGGTGCTGGCCGAACCGGTCGGCCGGGACGAGCGGGTCAGCGGGGCCGTCCTGCTGGCCGTTCCCACCACCGCGGCCCGGCGGGACGTGACCGTGCGCTGGGTGCTCATCGCCTGCGCGGCGCTCACCGCCTTCGCGGCCGCGGCCCTGGTCGCAGCCGGCATCACCCGCTGGCTGATGCGCCCGGTCCGTGATCTCGACCGGGCCGTCGCCGGACTGGCCTCCGGCAGCCTGGAGACGCGGGCCGTTTCCGACACCGGTCCGCCCGAACTGCGCAGTCTGCGGCTGCACTTCAACGGCATGGCCGAGGCGGTCGCCGACTCGCTCGGCCGACAGCGCGCGTTCGTCGCCGACGCCTCGCACCAGCTGCGCAACCCGCTGGCCACCCTGGTGCTGCAGTTGGAGAACGTCGAGCCGCATCTCGCGCCCGGACCCGGCCGGAAGGAGCACGCGCGGGCCCTGGACGAGGCCGAGCGTCTGGAGGAACTGCTCGACGGCCTGCTCGCGTTGGCGCGCGTGGAGTCGGGGACGGCGGAGCGGACCGAGCAGGACGTGTCGTGTGCGGTGCGTGCGCGGGTGACCGCCTGGGAGCCGGTGTTCGAGGCCTCCGGGCTGACGCTGAGCGCCGCTGCCGTGGCGGAGGGGCTGCGGGCACGGGCCGTGCCGGACGCCGTCGGTCGGATCCTCGACGCCGTCCTCGACAACGCGGTCAAGTTCGTCCCGTCCGGCGGCCGCGTCGCCGTGGCGGCCGCGCTCGCGGACGATGCGGTCGTGGTGCAGGTCAGCGACGACGGCCCGGGCGTGCCGGACGATCAGCTCTCGATGCTCACACGGCGTTTCGCCCGGGCACCCGAGCACCAGAACGTGCCGGGCAGCGGCCTGGGCCTGGCCATCGCCGACGAGATCGCCCGGCTCAGCGGGGGCCGGCTCGGCACGGCCGGCAACGATCCGCACGGCCTGGTCGTGGAACTGCGGCTGCCGTCCGGCTGACAGGTCAGCCGTAGACCGACCGGTAGTAGGCCACGGCGCCCGGGTGCAGGGGTACGTCACCCGTGGCGACGGCGAACCTGGGTTCCAGGCGGGCGCCCGCCGTGACCTCCCTGAGCAGCACGCGCCACCGGTCGAACACCACCCGCAGCACGTCGCGTACCGCCTGCTGCGGTACTC
This sequence comes from Streptomyces sp. NPDC005728, assembly GCF_040630895.1. NCBI lineage: Bacteria > Bacillati > Actinomycetota > Actinomycetes > Kitasatosporales > Streptomycetaceae > Streptomyces > Streptomyces sp. NPDC005728. The sequence goes on along the minus strand of NZ_JBEXYL010000069.1, from coordinate 15,937 downwards.
GGGAGCGGGCCAGCAGATAGTTGCCCACGCCGATCGTGCCGACCGGCTCGGTGAGCCCGTACACGCCGGCCGGGAGGGTGACCGCCGTGTAGACGGGGCCGTACGTGGCGCGCAGGGCGGCGGCCTGTTCCTCCAACGGCAGGAAGCGCAACGGCATGCGGCGGGCCAGCGCCGACAGGGCGGGGGTCGGCACTCCCCCGGCCCAGATCAGTGCGTCCACCGATCCCGTGCGCAGGGCCTCCAGCGAGTCGGCGAGCCCCAGCTGCCGCTGCCGTACCGACCGCTTCCCGGTCAGCCCCGCCACCCGCAGCAGCCGCCCCGCCAGCACCTGCCCGCCGGAGCCGGTCGCGCCCGTGGCGACCCACCGTCCCGCGAGATCCGGTACGGCCCGTACGGGCCCGTGCGCCGGTACGACCAGGTGTGTGTAGTTGACGTAGACGCGGGCGAGGGCTGTCACGGCGGCCGGGTGGGCGAACGGCGCCCGCCCCCGGACGGCGTCCTCGGCGGCGTCCGCCATGGCCAGGCCCAGATCCACCGAACCGCTCCCCAGTCTGCGCAGGTTGTCCACGCTCGCCGAGGTGCTGAGCGCGGTGATGTGCAGCCGGGGTACGGCTTGTGCGGCCTCAGTGGCCAGCGCCTCGCCGAAGGCGTTGTACGGCCCGCCGGGCGCTCCGGTGGCCAGCCGGAGCCGCCGTCCTGGTCCGTCGTCATCCGAACAGCCGGTGAGGGCCAGTGCCGGGGCGCCGAGGACCGCGGCCCGCAGCAGCAGGCCTCGGCGGCTCATCGGTCGACCGGTCACGTCCGCAGCGTAGCGGCCCGGCGTTCACCGGGTGCTTCACTCCCGCGTGGCTCGTGCGCAGCGCATGGCACTATCCTTGCGCCCTCAAACAGCGGGTAGGAGAAGGGATATCGGCGTGGCAATGAAGGCCTTGCGTTCGGCGTTGGAAGCGATCTACGTACGGCGCCTGAACCGCAAGCTGGAGGGCCTGCCCCGGCCGCGGCACGTGGCGATCATGCTGGACGGGAACCGGCGCTGGGCCCGGGGGGCGGGACATCAGGACGTCCGCGAGGGCTATCGCGTCGGCGGTGCCAAGGTCACGGACTTCCTGCACTGGTGCAGTGAGGCCGGCATCAAGCACGTCACGCTGTGGATGCTGTCCGACGACAACCTCCACCGGCCGGCTGACGAACTCGGCCCCCTGCTCGACATAATCGAGGAGACCGTCCGGCGCATCTGCGCTCCGGAGGAGCCGTGGGAGATCGAGATCATCGGCGCCCTCGACCTGCTGCCCGGGAACACCGCCCGCGTCCTCAAGGAGGCCGCCGCCCTGACGGACGGCCGCGGCGGACTCAAGGTCGACGTCGCCGTCGGCTACGGCGGCCGCCGGGAGATCGTGGACGCCGTCAGGGCCGCCTTCGACAAGCACATCGGCGCCGGCGGCGACCCGACGGAGCTGGCTGCGGAGTTCGATCTGGAGCACATCACCGACAACCTGTACTCGCCGGGCGGACACGACACGGACTTCATCATCCGTACCTCCGGCGAACAGCGGCTGTCCGGGTTCCTGTTGTGGCAGTCCGCCTACGCCGAGGTGCACTTCGTCGACGTCCTGTGGCCCGCGTTCCGCCAGATCGACCTGCTGCGGGCCCTGCGCTCGTACGCCGCCCGGGAGCGCCGCTACGGCCGCTGAAGGGCCCGGTAGAGGTCGCGCAGCAGTGCGATCTCGGCTCCGTGGTGCAGGAGTTCCTGGTTGACCCACCAGACGATGTCGAGGAACGGTTCCTGCGGGTCGCCGGGCGAGGGTCGTGAGCGGCCAGGCGTTCGGGTGGGGGCGGTGTCCCTTCCTCACGGGCCGCTGCCCGCCAGGATGGCGGCGCGCTCCCCCGGCCCGTCCTCGCGCCGCCGCACCGACCAGCAGCCCGGCGCCGGTTCCCACCGGTACTCCGCGTCCATCAGCGGATCGGCCGGACGGCCCAGCAGACGCTCGTGGGCGAAGTCGAACTGCTCGAGCAGCGGGAGCAGGCAGTGCGCTGTCGTCACGGCTCGCTGTCGGACCGAGAGCGTCTCCCTGATGGACAGTCAGTCCTTATCCACCCGGGAAGGCACTCCCACCGCCGCTCTGCCCAGGGCGGTGGCCGCGGGGCGCTGCTGTGCTGGGCGGATCACCGAACGGCGATCACGTTCGTGGCCTTCTCGCCGATGACATCGAAGAGGACCCGCTGGCCCTCGCGGGTGGTCTGTGTCTCCATGCCGGAGAACGGGCGTCGTTCCCCGTCCTCGTCGGCGATGACGCCCACACCGTCCACCTTGTTGTACACGGCGATCGTTCCGAGAGGCATCGTCTTTCCTCCGTGGGTCGGTCCTGAAGCTAATGATCTCCGCCGGTGAGCAGAGCATCACCCGCCGTGTCCGATGAAGGAAGGGCGCATCGGCGCGTCGGCCATGGTTTGACCGGATGTCACTGACCCTGCACCGCACGGCAGACGGCGACATCCCGCGCGCGTGACGCACCTTGCCCTCGAGAATCCGGACACCGCCGGGGCGGCGTGGGAGTTCGGCGAAACGGTAGATGATCTCCTTGTCGCCGAGGAAGCTGGCCGGCCAGCTCGCCCGGACCTGCAGGAGGTCGGTCTGCCGGACGTGCACGACGTGTGATCCGTCGCGTCCGGCGTCCCGCCCAGGTCGGACACTCCGTCCTGGGCGGGCAGGAGGTGCGACATCCCGCTGAGGATCCCGGCCGGAGGGACCAGGAGGGCCACCGCTCGCCGGGGACAGTCCGGCATGCGCCGGGCCGTGCGGCCCAGCAGGGATGTCGCATCCGCGCATCCGAGGCCGCCGCCGCCGTGGCCGAGGGCCCGGTCTTCAACAAGCCGACCGGCACCGTGGCCGAGCAGCAGGCGATCCGCAACCAGCTGCTGACTTACGTCAACACGGCCGCGCCGGGGTCGGACATCAAGGTGGCGATGTACCACCTGTGGGACGAGGAGGTCGCCCAGGCCCTCGCCGACGCGCACACGGCCCGCGGGGTCGACGTCCAGGTGATGCTGGACAACACGAGCTCGACCTCGGCCACGGACACCTCGTACGGCATCCTCACGAACGCCCTGGGCACCGACCGGTCGCAGGCGTCCTTCGTCGGCACCTACCCGGCGAAGCAGTCCTGCCTGGGGGACCCCGACGTCCTGTCCAGCAACGGTTTGAACCACAACAAGTCCTGGCTGTTCTCCCAGGTCGACGGCGCCTCCGACCTCGTGGTGCAGAGCTCCTCGAACATGTCCCCCTCGACGTACAGCCGCATGTGGAACAACGCGTTCGTGCTGCCGTTCAACGTGCCGATGTACACGGCGTACGCGAACTACTTCGGCAAGCTGAAGGCGATGGACTGGCAGAACTGGTCCTACAGCACGACCACGTCGAGCCCGTTCAAGGTGTACTTCTTCCCCTACCCGGGTTCGGGCAACACCCAGGACAGCATCTGGAACGTCCTCGACAACGTGACCTGCCAGTACACTTCGGGCGGCGTCAGCAAGCAGACCAAGGTCCGGGTCGCCGTGCTCAAGCTCACCCGGCAGGGGGTCGCCGACAAACTGACGGCTCTTCAGAAGGCCGGCTGCTCCGTCGACGTCGTGTACGCCGAGACGGACAGCGCCGCGAGCACCGGTACGCCGGGCACCTGGGAGGCGCTGCACGCTGCCGGCGGTCCCGCCGTGCGCTGCTACAACTGGGACGAGGACAGCGACCCCGGCACCACCAACTCGGTCATCCACTCCAAGTACCTGCTGATCGACGGCATGTACGACGGAGCGGTCAACAAGGTGCTGTGGACCGGCAGCCACAACTACTCCGGCCCCTCGCTCCGGGAGAACGACGAGGCACTGCTCAAGGTGGACAACTCGGCGTACCACGACGCCTATGTCGCCAACTTCAACGCGGTGAAGGCCGCCGCGGTCCCGGGCACGGCCGACACCACCGACGCCTGCAAGGGGGTCACCAAGACGGCGGACTGAGCACCCTGCGTTGCTGGGGCCCGTTCACTTGCGGTACTTGTCCGTCGCCGCAGCCAGTGCCTCCGCCACCCCGGGCGCCCCCGCGTCGTGCCCGGCGTCGTGCACGGTGGCCAACTCTGACCCCGGCCAGGCCTGGTGGAGGCGCCAGACGATGCCGAGGAGGTTGCCGAAGTCGAGGGTCCCCTGGACTAGGGTGCCGGGGATGCCGGCGAGGAGGTGGGCGTCGCGCAGGACCACGCCCTCGTCGTTGCCGTCGCCCAGAAAGTGGCCGTTTCCCCAGTAGTGGGTGACGGTACGGGCGAAGCCCATGCGGAAGGCGGGGTCCTCGTAGCGGGCGACCGAGCGCGGGGGTGCGGGGATGGCGGCCGTCTCCCAGTCGGTCCAGGCCCGCGCCGCCCGCTCCCGCACCGCGGGATCGGGGGACTCCAGGAGCCGGTTGCAGGCCGCGGGGAGGTTCCCGTCCCGCTCGGCGGGCGGCAGTTCGGCCAGGAACCGCTCGAAGGCCTCCGGGAAGATCCGGCCCAGTCCTCTGGTGAGCAGCTCCACCTCGGCGTCGGAACCGGTCGCGACTCCCGTCAGGAGGAGTTCGGTTACCGCTCCCGGATGGGTCTGCGCATACCGCAGGGCGAGTACCGATCCCCACGACACGCCCCACACCAGCCGGCGTTCGATACCGAGGTGCTCCCGCAGCAGCTCCAGGTCGGCCATCAGGTGTGCGGTCGTGTTGCCGCTCATGTCGGTGTCGTAGCGGCTCGCGTGCGGTGTGGAGCGGCTGCTGCCGCGCTGGTCGAGCAGGACGATCCGGTAGGCGGCCGGGTCGAACAGGCACCGGGGGTAGGGGCTGCACCCGGAGCCCGGACCGCCGTGCAGCACCGCAGCGGGCTTGCCCTCGGGGTTACCGCCTGGTCCTTGTCATTGCGCCGGACAGGTCGATCGCGCGGTCCACGTCCTGCGGCCGGAGCACGCGCAGGATGCCTTCGAGGAGGTAGTAGTCGGCGTACGGGAGGGAGATCTCGATGCCGTCCTCGGCCGGGCGGTTGCGCGTGCAGCGGGCGACGACGGCGTCGGCGCGTGCCGAGTTCCCGGTCAGGCAGGTCGTCGCCAGTGCGGTCAGCAGTCGTAGCGCGGCTTGCCGGTACTCGGGGCGGCCGGTCGCCGCGGACAGGTCCAGCAGGCCGCAGGCCATGATCGCGCCGGCGGAGGCGTCCTTCACGTCGTACGGCTGCTGGGGCGCCCGGTAGTCCCACACGGGGACGTGATCGGGAGTCAGCGCGCCGAGCGCGTAGTCGGCGAGCCTGCGTGCGGTCGTCAGGAACCCCTCGTCGCCGGTGCGACGGTGGATCGTGGTGAACCCGTAGACGCCCCAGGCCTGTCCGCGTGCCCAGCACGACGTGGGGCTGTAGCCCTGCACGGTGTTGGGGCCGATCGGGGCGCCGGTGGCAGGGTCGAAGTCGTACACGTGGGGCGTCGAGCCGTCGGGGCGCGGGAACACCCGCTGGGCGGTCTTCGCGTGTTCCGTGGCGATGTCGAGGTACTTCCCGTCGCCGGTCTGTTCGGTCGCGAAGGCCAGCAGGTCGAGGTTCATCATCGTGTCCATGATGACGCGGCCCGCGTTGTTCGGATCGTTCAGCGCGCCCCAGGCCCGGATGAAGCGGCCGTGGGGGTTGTAGCGCCGGCTCAGCGAGTCGGCCGCCCGCACGGCACCGGCCCGCCAGGTGTCGTCGCCCGTCAGGCGCCAGGCGGTGACCCAGGAGGGGTAGAAGAGGAAGCCCAGGTCGTGGGTGCCGGTGTCGTTCTGGCGGGGAGCCAGCTTCTTCGCGGATTCGAGCGCCAGGGTGCAGAAGGTGTCGTCGCCGCTGTGCAGCCAGGCCATCCAGAGCGTGCCGGGCCAGAACCCGCCGACCCAGTCGCCGTTCTGCGAGTACACCCACTTCTCGGCCTTCGTGCCGACCGGGAAGGCCGTCACTCCCGGGGCGACGGTGCGGAGTTTCCCGATCGCGTAGTCGGCGGCTGCGCGGAGCGTGCGGACGACGGCCGCGGGGGTCTGCTCGGCCGCCTGGGCCGTCGTCATCGGCGCCGCGTACAGCGCGGCGGCCGAGGCCGCCGTGGTCAGCACGGTACGTCGGGAGAGCTCCATCGGCCCGCATCCTCCAAGTCGACAGCGAAGCAGGGAAGTTGATGGAGCCTTGCACAGCCCGCTCCGCCATGTACACCCACGTGTGCATAGTTCATGTACATGAACATGGTGGGAGCGGGCTGTCGGAGTGCCTCAGCCGCAGGTGCCGGCCGGGCGGGTGCGGGTGACCACGTCGCTGACGCCGGTGGTCGCGTCGAGCCAGATCACCTGGGTGCCGGCGGCCGCGGCGGCCGCGAGCTGTTCGCCCCGGTTGCAGGAGACCCGGCTCCTGCGCGGGCCGTCACCTTTGTGCTCCGGCGCGAACTGCCAGAGCTTGGAGAGCGACGCGTTGTTCAGCTCGGCGAGCGGCGTGCGGGCGACCATCGTCACCGCCTGCCCGGAGACGGTCAGGTCGGAGATGTTCAGCGCCGTGCCGAAGGTCTGGACGCTGCTGTACCGGAGGACCGGGTAGCCGGCCTGCGCGTCGATGTACACCTCGCGCAGCACCGGTTCGCCGTGTGCCGGGTCCTGGCCCCGCACGGTGACGTGCCGGGTGAGCACGCCGGTGCCGGTGGGCAGCACGACCAGGCCGTGGGAGGTGCCGGTGAGCGAGGAAGCGTCCTCCTCGCCCGCGCTCGGCCCCCGGGCGCCGAGGTCGTTGCGTACGGCGTCCACGGCGCGCTCGACGGCGAGCGCGTCGTCGACCTCGGCGGTGGTGCCGGTCCGCAGTCCGGTGAAGTACTTGCCGGAGGTGCCGGTGACGATCCGTCTGCCGTCCTTCTTGTCCATGCGAACGACGTACTCACCGCCCAGGACGGGAACTCCGTGGTACGTCTGCCGCAGCCGGACGGTCTCCCTGCCGCCGGAGGTGTCGGTCCCGGCGGGTTTCAGGTCGCGGTCCGGGTCTGCGATGCGGTAGCGGTCCTTCTTCGTGGCGAGGTACGCATGCGCGGCGCCGGCGGGGCTCGTCGCGGCCGGGGCCGGTTCGCGGATGCCGTCCACCAGGGCGGGTGCGGCCGTTCCCTGTCGCGCGATCAGCTCGCCCGGGTCCGGTGGTGCCGTACCCGCGGCCGCCGCGTCGGCGGGGACGGCAGACACGACGAGTGCGGCGGCGCCCAGAAGCGCCGCCGCACCGGATAAGCCGCTTCTTCGTGCTCGCGGTGATGCCGTCGACTCCTTCGAGCGCGTTCTCGAAAGGCGCAGGTGTCCAACCCCCCACAGGAATCTGCCGTGTTCCGGCGGCGGGCCGCCGCCGGGCAGGGGTCATCGAAGTCGTGATGCGGTGGCGCATCAACAGGGCAGCAGAGGGGACGAGAGGTGAATTCCGGCCCAGGGGAGCAAGGGGTTCAGGGCGCGGCTCTCGTTCCCTGTCGCAGAAGCACCGCAGAATTGTCCGTGATCGGTAACAGACGGATCCCCCGGCCGCCGCGGCCCGTCCTGACAGGTGCACGGGGACCACCAACAGGTCGAGGAGCGGGGCGGACATGGCACGGCATGGCGGGCGGGGATGGTACGGCCGGGTGGTCGCGGCAGCGGTCGGAGTGACGGCGGTGGCTGCCGCCACCTCGGTGTGGACCGCGCAGGCCGGCCAGTCCGGCGGGCACCAGGCGGCGGCGCGCCCTGCCGCCCCGAAGGCGACGCCCGTGGCCGCCACCATCGTCCATGCCTCCGACGGCGGCGACCGCGCGGTCAACATCACCATCGACGACGGCCCGGACCCCCTCTGGACGCCGCAGGTGCTTCAGGTGCTGCGGGACAACGGCGTGAAGGCGACGTTCTGCATGGTCGGCACCCAGGCGCAGGCCCACCCGGACATGGTCAAGCGGGTGGTGGCGGCCGGTCACCGGCTGTGCGACCACACGGTGTCGCACGACACCACGATGGACAAGAAGTCCGAGGCCTACCAGTCGCAGCAGATCCTGGACGCCGAACGCCAGATCACGAAGGCGTCCGGGGGCGTACGGCCGATGTACTACCGGGCTCCGGGCGGCGCGTTCACCCCGTACAGCCGGCACCTCGCGGCCTCGCACGGGATGCGGCCGCTGGGCTGGAACGTCGACTCCAAGGACTTCGAGCGGCCCGGCACGGCCGCGATCATCGCCACCGTCAAGAGCGAGCTGCACAACGGCCCGACCCTGCTCTTCCACGACGCCGGCGGCGACCGCTCCCAGACCGTGGCCGCTCTGCGCACGCTGCTGCCCTGGCTGAAGCAGCAGGGCTACTCCTTCGGCTTCCCCGTGCGCTGAACCGAACGTCGCGTGCGAGGAGTTCCCTAGAAGTGGACCTCCTCGCAGGCCCGCCCCCGTGACTCCAGGCGGCCGTCGACGTGCTCCCAGCCCTCGGCGCAGATCACCGACCGGTTCGGCAGGTCACGGCCCACCGGCACGGTGAACTTCTGGTGGTAGCCCCAGAACCCCGTGGCGCTGTTCTGGTCGATGCCGCCGCCCCAGATGTGGAAGTGCCCGGTGAAGTCGCCGTTCCAGGCGGTCGAGGCCGAGATCTGCTCGACACGGAGCCCCGACCCTTCGACGCTGATGCAGGTCCGGCCGTTGCAGCCGGCTGCCCCCGCCTCGGCCGAAGGCGTTCCGGTCAGCACGAGCGCCACCACGCTCACCAGACCCAGCCCCGCCCGCAGCATCCAGCCTGACGTCACGCTCACGAGATATGTCTCCGTTCGGCATTGATCACCAACGAGACGACCTTGGCATCCCGGGTCCGCAGGGTCCGCGTCTCCAGCCCGGATTACATCCGAATGGCGGAATCCGCGGCGGTCGCACGGTTCAAGGAGTGGATGCTCCAACGGGTCCGGTTCCATGGACACTTCACCTCTTGACGCTCTTGGTTCAGACCTTTACGTTGCTCCGGGCATCGGTGTTCCGTCCTGCACCCCCACACCCCACAGGAGCGACACATGCACCGTGTCAGAGCTTCGTCATTCTCGGTCCCCTCCCTGTGCCTGCGGCTGTTCCTGCTACTGGCCGTGCTCCTGGGCACGGCCGCCGTACCGGCGCGCGCCGCGGCGGCCCCCTTCAGGGTGCTGGCCCTGTACAACGGCACCTGGGACGCGGCGCACATCAGCTTCGTCAAAGAAGCGAACGAGTGGTTCCCGCGGCAGGCCGCGGCCAACGGGTTCACCTACACCGCCAGCAACAACTGGGACCTGCTCGCGAACGGCGGAGTGAACGCCTACCAGGTGGTCCTCTTCCTCGACGACCTGCCGCAGACGGCGGCCCAGCGCACCGGCTTCGAGCAGTACATGCGCTCGGGCGGCGCCTGGATGGGCTTCCACGTCTCGGCGTTCACGACGAACGCCACAAGCTGGTCCTGGTACCACAACCAGTTCCTGGGGTCAGGAAACTTCAAGTCCAACACCTGGGGGCCGACCACGGCCGTGCTGCGCGTGGAGGACCGTACCCATCCCGCGGCGAAGAACCTGCCGGCCACGTTCACCTCGTCGGTCAGCGAGTGGTACAGCTGGTCCAACGACCTGCGCCAGAACCCCGACATCAGGATCCTGGCCTCCATAGACCCCAGCAGCTTCCCGCTCGGTACCGACCCCAACCAGACCTGGTACAGCGGCTATTACCCGATCCTGTGGACAAACACCAGGTACAGGATGCTGTACGCGAACTTCGGCCACAACGCGATGGACTACTCCACCAACACGCCGCTGTCCTCGACCTTCGCCAGCGAGACACAGAACCGGTTCGTCCTCGACGGCCTCAAGTGGCTGGGCGGGGCGACGGACACCCAGCCGCCCTCGGGCCCGGTCTCGGAGACGGCCTGGTACACGCTGCGCAACGCCGGCAACAGCACCTGCGTGGACGCCCGGGGCGCGGGCACTGCCAACGGCACGGTGGTCCAGCAGTACGCCTGCAACGGCACCGCCGCCCAGCAGTACCAGTTCCGGTCCACCGACAGCGGGTACCTGCGCATCACCGGACGCGGCAACCCCCAGCAGGTCGTCGACGTCACCGACCGCTCCACCGCCGAGGGCGCCCCGCTCCAGCTGTGGTCCTACTCCGGCGGCCAGAACCAGCAGTGGCGCGCGGTCCAGCAGACCGACGGCGGCTATCGCCTCGTGGCCCGGCACAGCGGAAAGTGCCTCAGCGCCTCGTCCACGGCCGCCGACAGCGTGCAGCTCACGCAGCGAACCTGCGACGACTCCCCCGCGCAGAGCTTCCGCCTCACCGAGCAGCCCTGACCGGACGGTCCACGAGGCCGGGTCCGGCGCCCAGAGGCGCCGGACCCGTCGTGTCCCGGAGCGGGCTAGAACAGGCCCTTGTAACCGCCCCAGCCCGAGCCGATCTTCGTGCGAGAACCGAAGGAACCCTTGCCGTCGCCGTTGGTGCGCCACAGCGTGCCGGAGGTGTCGCGGGCGACGAGGTCCGCCTTGCCGTCCCCGGTGAGGTCGCCGACGCCCACGACGGCGTTGTAGGAGGCGCCCCAGTTGTCGAACACCTTCACCCGGGCCTTGAAGGTGCCGGACGCGGTGCCGTTGTAGCGCCACAGGTCGTTGGACTTGTCCTGGACGAGCAGATCGCCGTGGCCGTCGCCGTTCAGGTCACCGGCGCCGATGACCTTCTTGTAGCCGGACCAGTCGGCGTACAGCTTCACCCGCGCCGACAGCTTTCCGGAGCTGGTGGCCTTGTACAGGTACACCGCGCCGGACCTGGTGTCGCGTGCGACGAGGTCCGCGCGCCCGTCTCCGGTGACGTCGCCCGGTGAGGTGAGGACGTCGTACTGGTCGAAGCCCGTGCCCAGCGTGGTGGAGGCGGTGGACGGTGTCACGGCCTTGCCACAAGCGGGCCGGTAGGCGCGCAGCGTGCCGTTGGCGGACCGCACCAGGACGTCGTTGCAGCGGTCGCCGTTCAGGTCGCCGAAGGGCACGGCCTTGGCGGAGGTCGCCCAGCCCGATCCGGACACCTTTCCGGAGAATCCGCCCCGGCCGTCGCCCTGCTGGATGGTCAGCGCTCCGGAGGAGTTGAGGGTGAGCAGGTCGCCGACGCCGTCGGAGCCCGCGTAGTCGCGCCGCACGGCCGCGGCGCCGGTCACGTGCACGGTGCCCGAGACGGACAGCGTGGCGCCGTTGCCGTCGGCCGGGACGGCGGTGAGCGTCCAGGTGTAGCCGCCGTTGGGCACCAGCGCCCCGTTCTTGCCCTTGCCGTCCCACGACACGTGCACGGCGCTGCGGGCGGGAGCGCCCTGCCAGGTGCGCTGGACCGCTCCGGTGGTGTCGCTCTTGAGGGTCAGCTGCCAGGAGGCGGCCGGCTTGGACAGCCACCAGCGGCCGTTCCACCGCGCCGCACCGCCGGCGGACGCGAACGACGCGGGAGTGGTGGAGTCGGGCACGGTCAGCCTGGACGCCAGCCAGGTGTAGCTGTAGGCGCCGACGACATGGACGGCACTGTCCGCGTCCACGTAGGCCACCTTGTTGGAGCGGCGGTCGAGGGTCCACGTGACCCCGCGGGTGTCGGCCGCCGTCGTGGACGCCACGCCGGTGATCTCCCCGAGGGAGTCGGTGACGTCGTTGAGGACCTCCGTCAGCCGGATCGACTTCCTGGCCGGGTCGTAGTAGCCGTAGAAGCCGTCGCCGAGGAGCACGTCCCCGACCGGGGCGTAGTACGTCTTGTCCATGTAGGCGAGGTTCTTGATCCCGGCCTTCTTCAGAGCGGTGCAACTCCAGTACAGGAGCGTGCCGTTGGTGCGCAGGTCGTCCGGGGTGCAGCCGCCGCCGGTGTCGACGGTCCGGACGGTCCTGCCCGTGCGGAGGCTGGTGGCGACCACCTGGCCCGCGGTGGCGGACGGCGTCCACAGGGTGCCGTAGTCGAGCACGGCCGCCTGGGCCCGCTGTTCGCGGACGACCTTGCCGGCGGTGATGTCCACGACGTACTGCGTGCCTTTCCCGCCGTCTGCCGCGTACAGCACGTACTGCGGGGACACGTCGAGGATGCGGCCGTCGGCGCCCGGCAGCGCGATGGCGCCGTTCGGATGGTCGGCCGTGGTCAGGACGTCCTTGCCGGTGGCCGGGTCGGTGCCGAGCTGGGCGAGGCCTTCGTCACCGCCGTCGGCGAAGCGGCCCGCGCCGGTGCTGCCCGAGGTGGCGGCCGGGGTCAGCGGAGTCCCGCCGGCCGGGGTCAGGGCGGTGCCGACGTCCTGGCTGTGGAGTGTGCGTGTGCCCTGCAGGGAGTTGAGGAAGCGCACGGTGCCGCGGTCGAGGCCGAGCGCGCCGACCTCGCCGTCGTGGTGGACGGGAGAGATCGTCTGCCAGGGTGTGACGGAGACGCCGCCGTTGCCGTCCCCGGCGACGAAGTAGAGGGTGCGCGGGCTGTCGACGGTGGCCCGGCCGATCACGGCCACCGACTCGCCGGTCTGCCAGGCCTGTTCGACGTCGGCGAGGACCGGGGCCGCGTCCGCGCCGAGCGACATGTTGTGCAGCGCCCCACCCGAACCCTCGTACCACAGCAGGTTGTTGCCGATGACGAACGAGGTGACGTCGCTGTCCGGGGACGAGGTCGGCACGGCCCTGACGCCGGGGCTGCCGCCGGCGCTGCCGCGCGCCCGGATCCGGATCCCGGCCCCGTCCTCCCGGGTGTACCACGACACCCAGGCGTCGGTGAGCCGGAAGCTGCTCGCCGGGCCGGTCACCTGCAGAGGCGTGACGGTGCCGTAGATGCCGTTGACGATGCCGTAGGCGGCTCGGCCGTCCATCCGGTAGCGGACGACGAACTCCGAGCCGTCGCGCGCGAGGATCTCCGGGTCGGCCTCCGCGGAGGCGCCCTGCGGCAGTTGCACCTGGACGTCGGTGCCGTCGAACCTGGCGACCCGGTACTCGTAGGTGCCGTCGGCGTGTTCGCGCGAGCCCAGCACCCAGCCGCTGCTCACCTGCGGGTGCCGGTAGCCGCTCGGCAGCGCCGTGGAACGCGAGGCGCCGTTGTCCAGGTTGAGTTCGGTGAGGGTGGTGCCGCCGTCGGCGGCCGGGGTGGAGTAGTAGATCCTGTCACTGTCGTCGTACGTGAAGAAGATGGACTGCGCCGGTACGTCGTCGAGCGCCGGTACCACCTTCCGGCTGCCGCTCCAGATGTAGCCGTCGGTGCCTTCCTGCTGGTACAGCACACCGAGGCGGCCGCTCGTGACCACCGTGATCCGGCGGTCGGTATCGGCATCGGGCGCGGGAATCACAACTCCCGTGGTGACGGCGTACGCGGGAGCGAGCGATGCGAGTGCCAGGCCGGCCGTGACAGCGAGCGTGGTGGCGATGGCGGCCGCTGCGCTCCCCAGGCGCGCGGGCCGCTGGTGCCTTTCAGGCACGGTTCCCCCTCTGTATTCGGCTGTGTCTGTCCGGAGGACGTCGCTGCGCCTACTCGGACAGGTGTTCGTGAGCTTACAGGCGGCCCCTGGGCCGAGTTGGGCCTCCGGAAAACCGCTGGCCGGCCGCGGTTCGGGATGGTGCAATGACGCGATGCGCGATCATGCCTCACTGTCACCGACCGTGGACCGGGGCCGGTATCCGGACGCGGTGACTCCCTGGGAACAGGAGTCCTGGCGCAGCGAGGCCCTCGACTGGGTCGCCGACGGACTCGCCGCCCACGGGCTGCGGACCACCGGGCGGCTGGAGGTACGGCTGCGGCCGTGGTCCGTCCTGGTGCGGGTGTCCGTGGCAGGGCAGGAGGCCGTCTGGTTCAAGGCCAATCCGCCGGCCAGCCGTTTCGAGGGCGCGCTGACTGCCGCGTTGGCCGGGTGGGTGCCGGAGCACGTGCTGGAGCCGCTCGCGGTCGACGCCGATCGTGGCTGGTCGCTGCTGCCGGACGGAGGCGCACTCTTCCGGACCGTGCTCGAGCGGGAGGCCGTGGCTCCCGGCGCGTGGGAGGGTCTGCTCCGTCAGTACGCGAGCATGCAGCACGCCCTGGTCCCGCACGCACGGGCGATCGAACGGCTGGGTGTCCCGAGCGCCCGGACGCCGGAACTGCCGGAGGTGTTCGACGAGCTGCTCGCGGAGAACGCGGCAGTACGGCCGGACGAGCGCGCACGGCTCGGCGCGCTGCGGCCCCGGCTCGTGGACTGGTGCACCGAACTCGCGGCCCTCGGCATAGCCGACTCCCTCGACCACACGGATCTGCACGACGGCCAGCTGTTCAACCCGGAGCCGGGCCGCTACACCTTCTTCGACTGGGGCGACGCCGCCGTCTCCCACCCGTTCTGCAGCCTGCAGGTCACGGCCCGAAGGGCCTGCGACCGGTACGGGCCGGACGTACTGCCGCGGCTGCGCGACGCCTACCTGGAGCCGTGGACCGGAGCCGGCCGCACGACGGCGGAACTGCGGCGCGCGGTGAGCCTCGCGTGGCGCCTGAGCGCCCTGGGACGTGCCCGCGCCTGGGGCCGCCTGTTTCCGACCGCGCCCGGCGTCTCCCCCCTGGCCACGCAGAGCGCCCGGTCGCTGCGGGAACTCTTCGAGGATCCGCCGTTCTGACCACCACTGCCGCTCTGGCCGACGCCGGGGGTCACCGGCGTCGGCGAACCCTCACGGAGCGGCCGTCGGGGCCTGGTGTCCGGTGGCACGGAGCAGGTCCCTGCGGGCGTTGTTGTAGATCCGCAGGAGATGCTTGGCCACGGCGCAGGGCGCGGCGTCGGCATGGCACTGACGGCACGTCTGCACGTGCTGCTCGTAGGTGAAGCGCGCGTTGTCGAACGCGTCGTTGACCGCATCGTTGTGAGAAGACATGGATATCTCCGGGCCGGGCGCGTCGCAGGACGGCGCCGAGTTGACTGGCTGGTACAACCGGAGCAAGGTGATCATGTTACTTGCGGTACTGGGAAACCGGCCGTGCTCGCCGCCGAGCGGCGCGCTCAGTGGCCTCCCGAAGGCTGGTCGCAGCCCGTGTGGTCGGGGTAGCCGCCGAAGGCGTCCGCCTTGGTCGCGGCCTCGCTCATCTCGCCTTCCACGCACACCGGGTAGTCGTCGACCTCGATGAGGAAGCCGACGCCCTTCGAGCCGTTCTGGTACGTCTGCACCTGGCCGCCGGCGTACCCGAGGCCCGCGAGCACCTTGCGGACGCTCTCGGGCTGGAACTCCCCGCGCCTGCGCAACGGTGCGAGCGCCTCCTGCACGCGTCCGATGGCCGCGAGGCCCTGACAGCGGGCCTTGCCGTGCAGGGGGAAAGGCACCATGAAGCCGTGGTTCTCGGCGTAGTGGTCGGTCGGCGGCGCGGTGGGGCTCGGGGTGGCCGTGGACTGCGACGGCGTGGGGGTGGGAGTGGGGCTCTCGCCGGGGCACGCGTAGTCGGCGATCCTGCTCGGCGTGGCCACGGCGGTCCTCGGGGGCCCACCCGCATCGGCGTCGCCTCCGGCCTTCTGCGTCCCGCACCCGGCGGCGAGTACGGCCAGCACCACCACGGGAGCCATCGCGAGCCTGGCCCCCGTTCCCGTCGTCCTGATCATTGTCATGCACCGATCCTGGCCGTCGGCCGGGCCGCCGTCATGAGTGTGCGTACTCATGATTTCGGGCCCGGTCCGTCAGTTCCCGCATCGTCTCCGGTGCGGCTGGATCGAGGGCCGAGCCCGGCACCAGGTTCTCCGGAGCGATGCTCAAGGGGATGGCCTCGGCGCGGTCGAACCCGGCCGCGAGCAGGAGGCTCACCGCTCGCTCGTACTGCTGGAGGGCGCACGCCGTTGCAGGCGCTGACGAGGCGTCTCCTCGTCAGCGGCGCATCAGCCCCCTGTCAGCGGCTCCTGCCACTGTTGTGCATGTGAACGGCACGGGAAACCGGAGGCCGGGAACAGGGAGAGGTGCCCGGAGTGGTTGATCGGGGACCA